>JABDJZ010000410.1 GCA_013003255.1 Rhodothermales bacterium | reverse complement strand
GCGGCGATTGAAGGACTTGTACTGGGGACGCAGGCGGTCCGTGTTGTAGTACTTGGCCACGTCGACCACCTTCTTGGTGCCGGTCACAATGTCGATGGGCACGTTGTCATAGGTACCGTTTCGGACGCTCACCAGACGTCCGGAAGTGTTTGACAGGATCAGGTCGAGAGCCAGGTTTCCGAATGCCATCGGCACGATGGAGTCCAGAGCATCCGGGTCGCCGCAACGAACGAGGTAGCCAAGTCGCTGGCTGACGACATTGATGCGCTGGCCTTTGTTGAATTTCGGAGAGAGCCGCTTGAGCTCGGACGCCACCTTGTCGCCGATGCCTCCAAGCTTCTTGTGCCCATACTGGTCAGCTTCCTCGCCTTCGAACGACATCCCATCGTGGTGGGCAAGCGTCGCCCCCTCGGAAACCAGCACCACGGCGTACTTGCTGGGATGGTGGTTTCGGTCGTGGGTGAGTAGTTCGCTCAATTGCTCAATATCAACGGGATGCTCTGGAATCACGCACCGGTCCGCGGCCCCGGCCATGGTGGGGAGCAACGCGGTATACCCCGCGTAGCGACCGAACACCTCGATTACCAGGTACCGCTCGTGCGATCCGGCAGAGGTCCGAAGTGCGTGCGCCAACTCAATGGTCCGGGTGATGCATGTTCCGAACCCGATGCAGTAGTCGGTACCGGGAACGTCGTTGTCCATGGTCTTCGGGATAGCAACGACTTTCATGCCTTCGCGATGCAGCCGGTGGCCGTAACTCAGCGTGTCGTCACCGCCAATCGGAATCAGGTAATCGATGCCAAGCCAGTCGAGGTTCTTCAGGACCTCCGGCGTCATGTCATTGATGTCCGCATCGTAGCCCGTGACATGCTTCGGGACCCGGGCCTTGGGGAGGTGACTTGGACGGGTCCGGGACGAATGAAGGAAGGTCCCTCCTGTCCGGCCGGCCCGGTTGACCACGTTCTCGGTGAGCTCAATGAAGTTCTCCGAGTTGTCCGCGTCTTTGTCCCGAACCATATCCACGACGCCGGCCCAACCACGCCGAAGACCGATGACGCGGTAGCCTTCGCGAATGGCCCGGATCGTAACGGCACGAATGGCAGGATTCAATCCGGGGACGTCTCCTCCGCCTGTGAGGATCGCGATGGTGCCTTTGGGTTTCGCCATGGTCTGTTTGGGTGCGGGTGATCGGGGGATCTATGTCGTGAGTGAGCGAACATAGTCGGGGTCAACAGACTATTCAATCGGCTCAGAGTTGGAAGCGCTTCCGTTTGCCGCTTGTTCATGGGCGGCCAACCGGTTGATCGAGCCCGGGACCAAGTGTGCGAACCCGAACACTCGAGTCCGAGGACGAACAGTTTCGGTGCACCAAGGCCTCAAAATTGATCAATTGGCGCACTGGCACGCAGTTTGGAATGGTCCGGCTCCAGCAACAGCCACCGACATGCTGCGAAATCACCTTCTGGTAGCTCTTCGCGTCCTCCGCAAGAGCCCGCTCTATTCCTCGATCAACATCCTCGGCCTCGCGCTTGGGCTGGCATCGTGCATCCTGATGCTGTTCTACGCCCATCAGGAGTGGACATACGATGCATTCCACCAGAACGCCGACCGGATCTACAGGATGTACCGTGTCGAGCATCGGGTAAGGACTCCGCTCAAGCAGTCGGAGGGCACCATGGCCCCGCTGGGACCGGCTCTTTCTGAAGGGGTGCCCGGCGTTGAGGCCGCCGCCAGGTTTACCGTCGGCAACCTGGAGGTCCTGCATGAGAATGGCTCCAGAGCCGTCCTTCGAGTAGGCTACGCGGACCCCTCGTTCCTGGACATGTTCGACTTTGGCGGAACGCCCGGAGACCTCGCGCAGCCTGGCGTGTTGCTGCTCACCGAGAGTGCGGCTGATCGCATTGGGGGGAATCCGGCGTTCGTCCGAATCCCGGATGGCGCCTCGGAGCGCACGGCGCCCATTTCCGGCATGATACCGGACCCTCCCGTCCGTTCGAGCATCCAGTTTGACGCCTTGGCACCCTTCGCGGACCGGCCAGGCGCGGCCAACTCCGACGGTAACTGGGACTCTTTCGGGAACGGGACTTTTGTGATGCTCAGTTCGCCCGAAATGCTGGTATCTCTGGAATCGGCCATAGCCAGCATGGTGGAAACCCATTATGGCCCCACCATTCGGCAAATGATCGATCAGGGCTGGTGGGCGGACCGCGAGGACACATTCACCATCAAGGCGCAGCCGCTCCGGGAAGCACATCTCTCGCCAGAGATCGACGCATTCTATCTCCAGGTCAGCAGTCCTGCGTATTCGCTGATCCTACTGGGAATCGCCGGCATCGTCCTGCTGATTGCGTGTACCAATTTCATGGCCCTGTCCATCGGCCGATCGGTTGCTCGTGCCCGGGAGGTCGGGACGCGAAAGGCGATGGGCGCGAGCCGCGGTCAGGTGGCCGCCCAATTCTGGGGAGAGGCCATCGTCCTCAGCATGATCGCGGTCGGAGTTGGTCTCGTTCTCGCAGATCTGGCCCTACCCGTCTTCAACGCCTTGGCCAACGCTGAGCTGACCCTGGATCTCGACACTCCGCAGGTGCTGCTGATTTGCGGCCTCGGATTGATGGTGGGCCTTGGGGCCGGGGCCTATCCGGCAGCCATCCTGTCGGGCCTTGAACCGGCCCGCGTCCTCGGAGGAGGTGACTCCGGGCGGCGAGGTTCGCTCTTCATCCGATCGATCATTGTCTTCCAGTTCGCTGCCGCGATCGCCCTGATTGCGAGCACGCTCATCATGTTTCGACAGATGCAGTACGTGGCCGACCAGGATCTCGGGTTCGCTTCTGACGAGATCATTGTGGTGCCGCTGCAGACGGGCCAGGGAGAGGACCCTCTCGGGCGATACGAGCGTCTCGAGGCGCTGGTTCAGGCCCGCCCATCCATTCTGTCGATCAGTCCGAGTTCCTCAGCCTTTGCCGGGAGTTGGTCACGGACGGTCTTGGTCGAGGGCGACGCGAGCCACATCGCCTACACGAACTACATTGGCCCGTCGTTCCTGGAAACTATGGGCATGGATCTCCTTGCCGGACGGAGCCTCGGACAATCCCCGGAGGATTCCGAACGGGCGATCCTGATCAACGAGGCCTTGGCGGCTGCCTTGGGCTGGGACAATCCCGTTGGGGAGTCGCTCGAAAGGTGGCCTGACGTGCAGGTGGTGGGCGTGGTTCGCAACTTCAATCACCTCTCGTTGCATCAGGAGGTACAACCGATGATCCTCCATATGAGCCCGGGAATCAGCACGCCGCGTTATGCTATGGTGCGGTACCGGGGCGGCCGGGTCCGAGACGCGCTATCGGATCTGGAAACGGCCTGGAAGTCGGTAGATCCCGGGACTCCGTTCCAGGTGGAGTTTCTCGATGAGCGACTGGCCCAACTCTATGAGACGGAGCAGCGCTGGATGCGCATTGCGGGGTATGGCGCGTTCTTCGCCGTGCTCATCTCCTGCCTGGGACTCTTCGGCGTGGCGACCATGACGGTTGCAGAGCGCCGTAAGGAGATCGGGGTGCGCAAGGTCTTTGGCGCGACGCCGATGTCGCTCGCGTCTCTCGTGGCGCGCGATTTCGCCCTGCTTATCCTGCTGGCATTCGTTATCGGCGCGCCCATCGCGCTGGTCTTCTCGGAACGCTGGCTCGACTCGTTCGCCTACCAATGGCCCGTAAATCCACTTGTGGTCCTGGCAGCCGGCGTGTTGGCGCTGGTCGTGGCGCTGCTGACCGTTGGCTTTCAGGCTGTTTCCGCTGCGCGCTCCAATCCGATTGACACCCTTCGGTACGAGTAGGCCATTAGCACCTTGTTCATCGAGAGGCCCCCTATCTTTCGCAGGTAGCTCAAATCTACTCGCATGCGCCTACTCGTAATTGGAGCCGGGGCTGTTGGCTCGGCCATCGCCCGGGAATTGGCTTCGGAAGACTCCGTGACCTCGGTCCAGGTGGCAGACACCAGCGTCCGGGCTTTGTCAAGCCTCTCCAAGGGCACTCCGAGCGGAAAGCTCTCCTCATTCCAGGTCAGCGCCAATGACCGGGACGCAATGGGCCCGCTCCTCCGGGAGGCTGACTGCGTGATCGTCGCGGTTGGTACCACGCGAAACATCGCACTGGCAAGGCAAGCCGTGGAGGAAGGGTGCCACTATTTGGACCTGGGGGCATCAGACCGGGATGATTCCGGCCTCTGGGATCTGGCCGAACTGGCCCGCAACAATGGAAAATGGATCGTGCCCGGGGCCGGAATTGCCCCTGGACTGGTTGACGTCCTGTGCCTCCACGCGGTGAGTCGGTTTGAAGAAGCCCGTGCGGCCTTCATTCGCGTCGGTGCCATCCCGATGGATCCCAAACCGCCGTTCGAGTTCAGCTTCTCCTGGTCAGCCGAGAAGGTGCTGGATGACTACACGGGGCCTGTTCACCTGATCGAGGACGGTCGGCAAAAGGTCTGTGAGCCGCTTACCCGACTGGAACGGATCGGGTTTGGAGCGCCCTACGAAGACCTTGAGGCATTCTGCACCGCGGGCGGGCTGGCCAGTCTGCCCGATCGCCTGGCCGGTAAGCTTCAAACGCTGGATCTGAAGACCATCCGCTGGCCCGGCCACGCGGACCGGATGCGGTTCCTGATCGGCCTCGGATTCGCGGAGGAGCGCAGCCTCGACGTCCGGACGCACCTTACCTACCGGGATGTCCTGGTGCGACGAATGCGCCAGCGCCTTGGAGGACACCAGGATGACGTGGTCCTCATGCGCATCCTGGTTCATGGGTTGCTGGACGGCCGCGAGCGGACGCTGCGCTACGAAATGATTCAGCCTGCCCCGCCGGAACTGGGAATCAGCGCGATGAAGTTCTGTACGGCCATCCCGGCCGTCGTTGTGGCCCTCGAACTGGCATCCGGTCAGGTAGAGGGAGGCGGTGCCGCTCCACTCGAGGGCGTGATTGACGGTTCCAGACTCCTGGAGGAGGTGCGAAAGCGCGGACTCCCCATCGAGGAATCCTGGAGCGACGGCTTCGCTCCCGTCAATCAGGTCGCAGAGCCGTAGACCCGGAACGTGGTGCCCGACGCGGGTGGCGTGTTGCTGAAAGGTGCCAGACACGCACGGGCCACCTCCGCGACATGGACGCCGGGATCCGTTGAGGCAGGATCAAAGAGAATGGTCGACGGCGCTACGGCAAGGGTGCGGATCTGCTTTTCGGCGAGCTCGGCACCCGCAGCCTCCACCAGTCGCATGACTCCGGCCTTGGCTGCGGAGTAGGCCGCCTGACCGGGAGCCCCGCGGTCCACGCCCTGCCCGGCGGCGATGGCCACCAGGGCACCTCCCCTCCGGGTGTGGCGTGCAGCCTCACGAAACACCAGAAAGGCGCTTGTGAGATTCAGGGTCATCAGCTTCTGCCAGTTCGCCAGATCCGTAGAGAGAAGTGGCGTCATGCCCCAGGCTCCGACCGTGTGTATCACGCCATCCAGGTCTCCCAGGTAGTCCTGAATTCCGGCAAATCCCGAAACCACGTCGGACTCATGGGTCACGTTCATTTCAAAGGTCGCCACGCCTTCCGGTATCTGCCGGGCCTCCTGCTCGTTGAGCACGACCGCCGCCACGGTAACGCCCCGTTTGCGAGCCAGGTCAACGACGTGCCGACCCAGCCGGCCCGCTGCGCCGGTCACGACGATGGTCTTTCCTTCCATGAGTATTGGGGCACTTGGCGGACTTCAGCCGCGGGTTGGGTCCTGGGACCGGATTGGGTGTACATACAACGAACAATTATAGCCGTTCAGGGTTTTGCCATCGTCTATTCAGACGATATAGGAACCAGCACTGCCACTGGCAGGGTCGGATCGGGCTTTTTTGCTTGTTGACCCCAATCTTCAGGCCTACCTTCCCGCCCCTTCGGATCCGCCGCCGGAGTCTCCCTTCCGTAACACCAAACAAGAGTCTCGCCGCGCGTCTCCGCTACTGAACTAACAGAAACCGCCCTAAGGACGGCTTGCTGACTTGAATCGCGGAAACGCCACATCACGGCGATCGACGCCTACGGACCACGGACCGGCGGTCGGGACACGTTCCGAATGCGCGAATGGGACTGATTCCCAGCGTGCAACCGGAGCCCATCTCGCAACACGGAGCCGTTCCCAACGCGCTGCACGTGCCCTGTTCTCCCTCATCGCGGGGAGCCTCACAGCCGCGGCGGTCCTTGTAGGACAAGCTGCCCCGGACACTACGGGCGTGGATCGCGTTTGGCGGACCACCTACCGCGCGGTGAGTGACACCGACTCGGTGGCCATCGTGCTGAAAGACCTTCGGGCGGCGGCAGACTCGGACTCCACCGTGCTGGACTTCCGTGCGCTGCGCAAGCGGATTGACTCGGACCCGCTCTTTGCACGCTACCTGGACTGGTCAGTCCTCTCGGCGCGTGCCGACACCGACTCGGCCTTCGCGGCGCTGGTCGGTTCGCTGCGTCTGGACTCCCTGACCGTCACCCCGGACACCGGGCTTTCCAGGCGCTATGCACCCCGCTGGCGGGGAGATCTGCCAGCGGCCAGTCTTTTCCCGCGCGAAAGACGCCCGTTTGGACCCCGATTCGGTAACTACTGGCGACATCAGGTCGAGGTCGACACCACCAACCTCCGATTCCGGTCCCGCGAGCAGGTGGGCGGCGTGGATGTCCGTAAACCGGTTGACCTGGACTTCGAGAGCTACCGGAAATTCCGCCTCGAGTACGATCTGGATCAGACGTGGGTCGAGCTGGTCACAGAGCACCAGCGCATGCTGGATCAGCGGCGGCGTGGCGGGCTGGGAATCAACGTGGTCGTTCCAGGCGGACGCCAGAGTGCCTTCACCACCATCTTCGGCAAGAACGAGGTGGACCTCCGCGTCAATGGCCAGGCCGACATTCGCGCCGGGTTCGACTACCGCAAGAGCGACCAGCAGGTGGCCTTCACCGGACGGGCCAGCCAGTTGGACCCCGACTTCAAGCAGGATCTCCGCTTGGGCATCACGGGATCCATCGGCGACAAGCTGCAGATTGACGTCAACTACGACTCGCAGAACCAGTTTGACTACCAGAACCAGCTGAAACTGCACTACCAGGGCTACGACGACGAAATCGTCCAGAGCATCGAGGCGGGTAACGTCTTCCTTCAGACCCCCTCGACCCTGATCCGCGGTGGCCAGAGCCTGTTCGGCATCAAGAGCGAGTTTCAGGTGGGAGGTGTGCATCTGACCACCGTGATGAGTCAGCAGGAGGGTCAGGCCAACAGCCTTTCCATCGACGGCGGTTCGCAGGTGACCGAATATGACCTGAAGCCCACCGACTACGACGAGAACACGCACTTCTTCCTCTCCTACTACTTCCGCAATCGCTGGGAAGACGCCCTTTCGGATCCCCCGAACATCCGCGTGGCCGATGGCTTCACGGGCATCCAGGAGATTGAGATCTGGCGTCTGATGCCCACCACGCCGGAGGAATTGAACGTCCGTCAGGTGGTGGCCATGGTGGATCTTGGAGAGTCCCCGGACCTGTTGACGCAGGCTGATGACTACACGATCGCCCGCCTCCCGTCCAACGGCACCGACCAGTATGATGACACGCCGGGCGCCGAGGTAGACCTCCAGCTTCGTGACGGTGCCGCCACGCCGGGCTCCTACCTGGAATCCGCCAAGAGCCTCTCGGCATCGGACTACCAGATTGGCCGATTCAAACGTCTGGAGCGCGGCCGCGACTACGACATCGACGAGGTACTCGGGTACGTCACCCTCCGTCAGCGCCTGCAAGAGAGTGAGGCCCTGGCCGTTTCCTTCCGATACACGGCCGGTGGGCGCACCTACCAGGTAGGTGACTTTTCCACCGATACGGGTGGGTCCGACGGTGGCCAGAATGAAGACAAGCTGGTCATGAAGCTGATCCGCCCGGTCCAGCTCAGGCAGCCGGCACCGGAGTCCGATTTCAACCCGGCCGCGTGGTACCTGGAGATGCGCAACATCTACCGGCTGCCCGGCCGTGGCATCAACGCCAACGAGTTCCAACTCCAGGTCTACTTCGAGCCCCCGGGACAGACCGCGTCCCGAACGCTGCCCGGCGTCGGTGGACAGCAGACGCTCCTCCAGATTCTGGGACTGGACCGGGTCAACGAGGATCAGGCGCTCAAGCCGGATGACCTGTTCGACTTCCTGGTCAACTTCACCATCGAGCCCGGCGATGGCCTCCTGATATACCCCTATCTGCAACCCTTCGGGGACCGGATCAGCGAACTGATCACGGCGGCGGGTGGGCCGGCCGAGAGCCAGGCAGAGCTGGAGAACCTCTACGTCTTCCGCAATCTGTACTCGCAGAAGAAGGCCAACGCCCGGCGCGATTCGCAGCACGACGTATACCGGATCCGCGGTGAGTACTCCGGAACGGTCAGTGACTTCTATGACCTCCGCGCCTACGCAGGACTGGTGCCGGGATCCGTGCGCGTGACCTCGGGCGGTACCCCGCTCCAGGAAAACGCTGACTTCATCGTCGACTACTCCGGTGGTACGGTCACGATCACGAACCCGGCCTTCCTGACCTCGGGTCGCGAGATCAACATCGAGTACGAGCAGAACTCGTTCTTCAACCTGCAGAAGAAGACGCTGCTGGGCGCACGTGCCGACTACGCCCTGGATGACCGGATCAGTCTCGGGGCCACGCTGATGCGCCTGACCCAGAAGTCCCCCATCGACAAGTTCCGCATCGGTGAGGAGCCTGTCTCCAACACCATCTGGGGTGTGGACGGCAGCTTCCTGGCGGAGCCCCGCTGGCTCACCCGGGCGGTTGACGCATTGCCACTGATCCAGACCAAGGAGCCGTCCCGCTTCCAGTTCACGGGCGAGTTTGCGCAACTGCGTCCCAACCACGTCGAGACCATCGCCTTCACCCGGACCCGCCGGGATCTGCGAAAGGCGGACCGGGATTTTGCCCGCGATGAACTGGCCGGCATCTCCTACATCGATGACTTCGAGGGCTTCGAGAACACCTTCTCGCTCATGCAGCCCGGCACCTGGTCGCTGACCGCTGCCCCGGATTCGATTGGCGCGGTGGATGGCGGTGGCCTGCAGATCGGAACGCTGTCCGACTCGCTGCGAACCACGTGGCGCGGGACGTTTGCATGGTATCGGATCAACGCCAACATGCTGGCTGAGGTACCCGCGGTGGCCTACGACGTGGAGTCTATCCGGCCCCTGGAGATCAACGACGTCTTCCCTAACCAGGACACGCGGGCCGAGCTGATTGACCAGTTGGAAACACTGGACATCTACTTCAACCCCAGCGAACGCGGGCCCTACAACTACACCACCGACCTCCGCGGATTCCTGGCCAAGCCTACCGACACCTGGGGCGGCATGACCCAGCGACTGCCGGAAGGGTTCACCGATTTCAGCCTCAAGAACATCGACTTTGTCGAGTTCGTGATGCGGCCCTTCCCGGAGAACACGGCCCGCGACGCAGGACCCGCCGCCAAGCTGTATGTGGATCTTGGCTCCATCTCCGAGGACATCCTGCCCAACGAGAAGCTGAACAATGAGGACGGGCTGACGCTCTCGACCGTCAGTGAGGGCTCGATCCTGAAGTGGGGTCGGACACCCAACGCCACGCAGAACTCCGTGGTGGACATCGATGACGTGACCAACCGCACGGAAGATCTCGGGCTCGATGGCCTGTCGTCCTACGGGGGCGATTACCCGCCCTTTGCCACGGAGAGTCAGCACTTCAACGACTTCATCGAGAGCCTGGTACAGAATGACTCCGATCCGCGGTATCGAGCCGAGGTGGCCAAAGCCCTTCAGGATCCGTCGGGTGACGACTACCACTACTTCGGCAACGCCGACTACTACGACAATCCGACCTTCTACCCGGGTGGCGCCACCTTCCAGCAGCGGTTCAGTCGGTACTTCGCGGGCCACGAGCTGAATGCCTTCGAGACCCAGACCAAGCTGGCCGAGAACACCACGGTAAAGCGAGGAAACTCCCGCTTTCCGGATTCCGAAGACCGCAACCTGAACTCGACCGTCGACACGGACAACAGCTACTTCCAGTATGAGCTGCCTCTGGCCAAGGCCAAGCTGGATTCGCTGGCGGCGCCGGGCCGGGTGGATGATTACGTGGTCGGCGAGATCACGGGCACCGACGGAGCAGGCACGGGCTGGTATCAGGTCCGCATCCCGGTGCAGGAGTTCACCCGCAAGGTGGGCAACATCCAGGACTTCTCGCTCATCGAGTCGATCCGAATCTGGACAACGGGGCATCAGGCTCCGGTGACCATCCGTTTTGCGGCCCTCGAACTGGTGGGTAGCCAGTGGCAGAAATCAGAGCGAATCACGCTCGAGCGGTCCACCGCGATGGACACCACGCTGGCCGACACGCGCCTGACCATCTCCAGCATCAACAATGAGGAGAACGCGGATACCTACACGCCCCCGATCGGAGCGGTAGTCAGCCAGACCCGTCTGGCCAGTGGACGCGTCCAGAATGCCCGGGAGCAGTCGCTGGTACTCAGGGTGGAGAACCTCAAACCCGGGAAGCAACGGGCCATCTTCAAAACGCAGAATACAGCGCTGGACCTGCTCAAGTACTCGAACGTCCGCATGTTCACGCACTTGCACGGAGAGCTTCGGGACGGCACCAACCTGGCGGACCTGCCCATTGAGGAGGGACGCGAGAAGGTCAAACTGTTCGTGCGAATCGGTGCGAACGAGAGCAATGACTACTACGAGTACGAACAGCCGCTGACACCGAGCCGGGAGACGGCTGGAAGCTCGGACGCACTCTGGGCCACGGCCGTGGACTACCTCGGAGAGATCCAGGATCTGAACTCCGTGAACATCGATCTCGGGGCATTGAACCAGCTGAAGGTGGCCCGTGACCGTCTGGCGTTCCCCCCCGACAGCATCTTCTACAACGTCCGTGGAGACAGTCTGGCCTCACCGGACTCACCGGACGCGGAAGCTTTCGCCCCGCCGGGCACCCGAATCGGCATCAAGGGCACCCCGTCCCTGGGCCGCGTCAACAGCATCGTCATCGGTATTCGAAACCCGGCGGACTCCACCTCGACGGCGTTCTCGGATGAACTGGAAGACGTCCTGGTCTGGGTCAACGAACTCCGCGTGGCAGGCTACGATGAGACCAACGGTTGGGCCGGCCTGGCCAACATGGACCTCGAACTGGCCGACTTTGGCCGCATCAAGGCCAGTTTCCAGCGTCAGTCGGACGGATTCGGTGCGCTTTCTTCCACGCTGGGTGACCGTGAGCAGAACTCGCTCAACAATTGGAGTGTCACCTCGGAGTTGAACGTCGACAAGGTCTTCCCGGAACGCTACGGCTGGACCATTCCCGTCAACGTGCAGGTCCAGTCCAACACCAGTACGCCCCGCTTTGCCCCGACCCGCGGCGACGTCCGGCTGGAAGAGCTTCTCAGCCAGATCGATGAGCGGGCTGACCTGGAGGAGCCGGAGAAGGAGGAGCTGCGGACCGAGGCCGTGGAGTCCGCCCAGACGTACAGCTTCAATCGGTCCTTTACCTCCCGGATTTCCAAACAGGGCTCACGCTCCCGCATCCTGCGAAACACCATTGATGGGATCGGGCTGAATTACTCGTATTCCGATGCCGAGGGCCGCAATCCCAGCCAGGTCCTGAACGATTCCTGGCGCTGGTCCTCGACCGCCAGCTACCGCTTCTCAACGCGGCGGCCGCGAACCCTCAAGCCCTTCTGGTTCCTGGATGACCTCCCGGTCCTCAGCATCCTGGGCAACCTCCGGTTCAACTACCTCCCGCAGTCCCTGACCACCTCTGGTACCCTCAACCGGAACGTGAACCAGACCCGGGAACGTGCCGTGCTGGCAGCCGGCGACACGTCTTCCGTGCCACTGGACGTCCGCTTCCCGCTTCGTGAGAAGCATGTCTTTGGACACCAGCGCAGCTTCGCCCTTCAGTACAACCCGTTCGGCTTCCTCAACCTGGGCTTCGACACGAACACCACGCAGAGCCTCAACGCGGCCGGCGTGGACACCCTGTTCTCCCTCGTTTCGACAGACACGACGTTCTCCGGATTCAACCTGCAGCAGGCGCTGAACGCAGGGCTGATTGACTCCACCCAGGCCGGGCAATACTACCAGGTAGAATCGCTGGACGTCCGGCCGTTTGACAATGTGCTCCGCAGCGTCCTGACCGGCGGCACGGACATTCGCGCGGAGAAGCACGCCCAGTCCTTCACCGCCACGTTCCGGCCACGCCTTCAGGGCGTCTCGGCGCTCAACTGGATCAACTTCCAGGATGTGGGCTACACAGCCAGCTATAACTGGCAAAACGGACCCGTGGGGCGAAACACAGGCGCCGCCATCCGGAACCAGGTGGACCTGCGCGCCGGCTTGACCCTTCGCATCCAGGAGTTCTGGCGGAAGTTCGGGTTCTACAAGAGTCTCGAAGAAGCCCAGCGGGCCTACGACTCCGAGAAGCAGCGGGACCGCCAGCAGCGCGAACAGGCACGGCGAGGACGAGATCTTCCGGGCGCCACGCCCAATGTCGCGGCCAATGACAGCACGGATTCGGGCGGCGGCTTCAAGCTTCCCCTCCCGAACCTGAAGGCCATGGCACGCCGCACAATCCTCGGCCTGACCGGCATTCGGGACTTCAGCATCACGTACAACGGGACCCGGGGCTCTACGTCCTCCAATGTGGGTACGCCGGTCCTGAACTCGGACTCGACCATCGCCGAGATCGTGGACTACTACAGCCTGCTGGATGCATTCCGCAGCAAGGGCCCATCGCTCGGCTACCGCTTTGGATTCGAGCGTCAATTTGATCTCGAGGACCGCATCGTTGACCCGAGCCTGCAGGTCTCGGACCAGTTGGACAACAGCAACCGGTTCCAGGGCAGGACCACCCTGAACCCGACGCAGACCCTGCAGGTGTCCGTCAATTGGAGCGTGGACTGGTCCAACGGCCAGACGTTTACCTACCGGCCACTTCTGGACGGCGACAGTGTGATCGGCGTGGACACCACCCTCACCGAGAATGGAAGCAACAAGGCGTCCATTTGGGCCTTTGGTGCCTCCTATCTGGACATGTTCCAGGCACAGCTCGGGGCGTACTCGGAGGATCTGGCGGCGTCCGCCGAGGACGACCCGGTATTGTTGGGAGACGAGAACGGCGACGGCAAGGTGGTGCTCACCAACGAGTCGGTGACCGATGACTTCCGGGACGCGTTCGTCCGGGGCACGTCCACCCTGGACTCCAAGAACCTGCTGCCGATCCCCCGTCCGAACTGGACGGTGACCTATTCCGGCATGTCCGACTGGCCACTGATCCGCGCCGTGGTGCAGAATATCTCCGTCCGCCACGGGTACTCGGCTGACTACTCGGCCGACTACAACTCCAACACTGCGTTCGCCGGAGATGACAGCACGCAGACCGTGGACCTCGGAAGCCGGCGCATCATCTTCGACATCCCTGAATACCAGACCGGCGGCGTCCGCATCAACGAGCGATTCCAGCCTCTGATTGGCCTGGACATCAGCTGGAAGAAGCAGATCCAGACCAACATCTCACTCAACCGGTCCAACAGCTTCAGCCTCAGTACGTCCAACTTTGAGGTCTCCGAGAACAAGACGAGTGAGTTGAGCTTCTCTCTGAACTATCAGAAGACCGGGATGAAGCTGCCATTCTTCGGCGGAAAACGCCTGAACAACCGGGCGAGCATTGGACTGACGGTGGCGCGTTCGACCACGCAGGATCAGCGGCTCCGCCTGCGCCGTGCTCTGGAGTCGGCCATCTCGGATCCGGAGTTCGTCCTCGGGGATGCACTTACCGGAGACAACGTCTCGCTGGTTACGGCCCACACCCGACTGAGCATTTCGCCGGTGGTTTCGTATCAGTTCTCGAACCGCGTGTCGGCGAACTTCACGCTGAAGTATGAGAAGTTTGATTCCGAGGACAGTCGCCAGCCGTCGGCCACCCAGATCCAGGGCAACTTCAACATCAGAGTCAGCATCGCGAACTGATGGCCGAACAGGTCAAGGTCTGTCGGCTGGGCCGGCTCCGGTACGAGCCCACGTGGAAACTGCAGGCAGAAATACAGGCGCGGCTCATTGAGGCCAAGCGCGCTGACCCGCCGCGACGCATTCCGCACGTCCTGCTTCTCCTGGAACACGACCCCGTCTACACCCTGGGCAAGAGCGGAGACGAATCAAACGTAGTCTGGGACGATGACCGTCGTGCCCGTGAAGGCGTAACGTTGCACCGCATCGACCGCGGCGGTGATGTGACATTCCACGGGCCTGGGCAACTCGTGGGGTACCCAATCCTGGATCTGGACCGGTTCTTTACCGACATCCATCGCTACCTCCGCGAGTTGGAGGAATGCGTGATCCGGGTTCTGGATCGCACAGGCGTGGAGGGTGATCGCTTCGATGGACGCACGGGCGTCTGGATAGGCCCAGACCAACGCGGTGCGGAGCGCAAGGTCTGCGCCATGGGAGTACGCTGCTCCCGGTGGGTCACCATGCACGGCTTTGCGCTCAACGTGCAGCCACGGCTCAGCCTTTATGACGGAATCATCCCGTGCGGCATTGATGACCGCGGCGTGACCTCGATGGCACTGGAGACGGGTGCCCCCATCCCGATGAGCCGGGTCATGGACTGGTTCGTGGAGGCCTTTGCCGACCGTTTTGAGTGCGAAACGGAGTCCCTGTCCGGCCCCATGGCCTGGGAGTGGCTGTCGGAGTTTGTGGGAAGACCGCTGGACCCGGGTCACTATGTAGTGCCTGAGGCCCCGGAGTAGGCGGAATTTTGTCCACAAGTCCTATCTTGCCGGGACACGCTCTCCCCTCTGCAGATGGCCCTCTTCGATTTGGATGACTTCACGCGCCGGCTGATTGCCGAGACACTCTTCTACGATGAGGAGTATGAAGCACTGGGCAACCTCAGCCTCGTGGACGAACGCATCGAACAGGAGCGCTACGTTGCGTCCTATTCGCCCGAGGACGGTCTCTTCGTGATCGAGGAGGCCACGAACTGGGAGGACTACGAGTCCGGCAGCGATGATGAGATCGGGTACGCGCTCGCCGTGGACTCCAAGGAGCACGCGTCCTATGACAATGTCGAGGAAGCTGCGGCCGAGATTCTGGAACTGGCCCGCAAGTTCAAGCTGACGCCGAGCATTACGCTTCTCTTCGAGGAAGACGACGCATCCTGAGGCCGGCTGCGCCCAGCGCGACCCAGCCCAGGATGAAGGCCACGCCGCCCAGCGGCGTCACAGCCCCCAACCAGCGCTGCCCGGTGGCCAACAGCAGGTAGAGGCTACCTGAGAAAATGACTATGCCGGTGCCGAGGAGCACCCCGGCACGGTTCAGCCAGAGGATGACGGCCTCGCGGCCGCCTGCAACGGCTAGCAGGATCCCGATCAACACGATTCCGAGCGCGTGTAGACTCTGGTAACGGACGGCGGTCTGAAAGGTCTCCATGTCCGCAGGGTTGAGCACCTCTTTGAGGCCGTGGGCCCCGAACGCACCAAGGGCAACGCTGAGTGCGGCAAGGGCGGCGCCCGCCGCGACGAACTTGCCGGCAGGTGCTAGATCAGACGGTTCCATCATCCGGCTGTGTCGTTGTTAATCGGTCCCATCGGGCGTAATTTCCGGCTCCGGAACCCTGTCGCATGTCGGGGCTCCGCCACACTTCCCGGTTCGAGACAACCCCCCTATGGCCTTTACGTTCTCAGACGAAGACATCGACCGTATCGCTTCCGTCCTTGAGGTGGCACCCAAGCGAGACGGTCAATTGGCCAGGTTTGAGCTTGCGGATGAGGACAGCGGTCGCCGTCTCACGCTGGAGATTCGCCAGTCCCTTGACCTGCCTGAAGGCGTCGGGGAAGGCGTGTCGAATCTGGTCTCCGTTTATGCGGCCAGTTCGTTCCTCCAACTCCAGGGATGTACCGGTTTCATCGCCAGCCAGGAATTGGGTGAGGTCATCTTTGTGGCCCGGAGTGGGGAAACCACCAACGGGTTGGTGGTCGAGAAGTTGGCCGGATCCTCCCTGTACGCCAATGTGGACCCGCGGCTCTTCTCCGCAGACTTCACCCAGTTGCCGCCGGAACTCATCATGAGCAGCGTGGCGCTCTCGATGGCCGAGGACCTGTTCGGCGACCTTGGCTGAGACGGCCCAGGTTGACGCGGGCCTTGGTGATGACCGGATTCAGGTGTGGCACACCCACCCCGGCCGATTCCTCCCCGTAGACCGGGTTCGATCCATGGCCTCGGGCGTCCTGAAGGATGAAGGCGTCACGCCACACTATGTGGGAATCGTCCTGTCCCGTCGAGATCGCATCCATGAGATGAACCGGGAGTTCCTGGACCACGACTATCCCACCGATGTGATCTCCTTCCCCATCACGGAGCAGCGGGACGCATTGGAGGGCGAAGTCTACGTAGACCTGGACATGGCTGCGGATCGCGCGCGGGAGTTTGGCGAGACCTTCCGCCGGGAGGCCGCCCGGTACGTGGTTCATGGGCTCCTGCACCTGGCCGGCCATGATGATGCCACCGATTCCCAGCGTAACCGGATGCGCGTTCTGGAGAATCGGTACCTGTCCCGCCATTGGGACTGAGTCCCGGTTGACTTAACCGATTGGCGTGCTTATTTGAACCTGTAGACTTCGTCGGCTAAACCCAACGCGCGAGAATATGCACATTCAGATCACGGCCCGACATTTTCACGCCAGCGATCGACTCCACGAATATGCCAGAAAGAAGCTTCAGCGCCTAGAGCGCTTTTATGACGGGATTACCGGAATCGAGGTAATCCTGACGAAGGAAGGACAGCCCACGACCAATTCCGTAGAAATGAATGCCAGCGTTCACCGCCAGCAACTGGTGGCCCACGCTGAGGGACAGACCCACGAAGAGGCCGTCGACGAGTGCGTCGATCGCCTGAAGCGCCAGGTGGTCAAGTACAAGGACAAGCTGCGCGAGAAGCGCTAGGCCATCTTCCTGAGGTCCCGGACCACCTTGCTGACGTGTCGTGAGGTGGACATGATGTAGAAGTGCAGGTACGGGACACCCGCCGAGAGGAGGTCCGCCGCTTGCTTGGTGGCCCACTCGATTCCGATGTCGGCCGTTTGCTGCGCATCGGCCGCTTCAATTTCAGCCGCCAGGGACTCGGGGATTTCCATGTGGAACGTCCGGGGAAGAGACTGCACCTGGCGCTTGCTGGTGATGATCTTCAGACCCGGGACGATTGGCACCGTGATGCCGACGTCGCGGCATCGCTCCACAAAGTCAAAGTAGTGGCGGTTGTCGAAGAACATCTGCGTCACGACGTACGCAGCGCCCGCATCCACCTTCCGCTTCAGGTTCAGGATGTCCCAGGTCAGATTCGGAGCCTCGAAGTGCTTCTCCGGATAGCCCGCCACACCGACACAGAAGTCGGTCGGCGCGGCATCAATCATGTCCTCCAGGTAGTTGCCACGGTTCATGTCGCTGATCTGTGAGACCAGGTCGATGGCGTGCTCATTCCGCGTCCGGTCACCCCGGATAGGCTTGCGGTACCCGTGGTTGTCGCCGCGCAGCGCCATCACGTTCTGAATATCCAGGTAGGCCAGTTCAATCAGGGCATCCTCGGTCTCCTCCCGTGTGAACCCTTCGCAGAGGATGTGCGGCACCATTTCGATGCCGAAACGGCCCTTTACGGACGCACAGATGCCCAGCGTTCCGGGACGCTTGCGCTTCACATGGCGCTTCCAGCTGCCGTCAGACTGTTCCTCGTAGTAGGCCTGGGCCGCGTGCGAGGTGACATCAATGAATGGGGGATCGAATTCTGTCAGCCCCTCGACGATGTCGAGGATATCCTTTAGACTCCCGCCCCGTTTGGGCGGTATTATCTCGTAGGAAATCAGAGGATTTGACGCCGCTTCCAGCAGGTCAACAATTTTCATCGGGCTCAGCGGATTACTTCTTTCGCGGCCTCCTCCAACACCGAAGACCCCAGCGTGTTCAATGAAAGCCATCGTCTTTGCTACGCTCGAAGAAGCCGAGCCGTTTGTCGACTCCTACAAGCGCGGACGCTTCAGCGGCGTGGCCGAGGGCGAGGCCGTTCACGACGATGACTACCTGGTAACCGTCACTGGAATCGGAAAGATCAAAGGGGCGCTCCGGACGGAACGGCTGCTTCGACAGCATCGCCCGAGTGAGATCCTGCACGTCGGCACATGCGTTGCGCTGGTTGATGGACTGAAGGTCGGCGAGCTGTTTTCGCCCAGACAGGTGTTCGAGGGTGACCGGATTGAACTCGCGGCCCCGACCTACCCCCGCATGCCGTTGGCCATCAAGTTTGACGAAATGCAAACCGGCACCCTGGTGACACAGGATCACTCGGTGAGCGGGGCCCAGGAATTGACGTACTGGCAGCGGATTGCCGAGGCCTCTGACATGACGGGCTACGCCGTGGCCTACGTGGCGGCCACATACGGCATTCCGTGCGGCATCGTTAAGGTGATCTCAGGGCGCATGGGCACCGAGGATCCAAAGCTTCGGAAGACACTGGCAGATGCGCACGCCACGCTAACCGACTTCCTGACGAAGCACCTGGGGTAACGCCGGCCTGCTAGTCGGCCCACCACCGGCCATGGCCCGATGCAGAGCGCCGCGGCCACGGACCGAAACTCAGTTCCGGCGTGCCTGAACGTCCTCCCACCACGATTCCGGGAAGCCCTCGGAATGCCCATCCATGTAGTCGTAGGGCGAGACCAGGGACCGCATGCGGTTCACCTGCCGGCCGGTTTCCCTGATGTCACTGGCGCCGATCAAAACGGGTTCACGTGATGGCTCCAGGAGGAAATCGAACATGCCCGGATCGACGCGGATCTCGGGTTCTTCAGGCTGCATGATCCGGTAAAAGCTCACCACCACCCAAACGGCCATCACGAAGACTACGGGTGCTATGAAGAGCAGGAACGGCAGCATACGCCTCCGCTATTCTTCCGGGGTCTCGACAGTCGCTGGCATCGCCTCCGCGGCGGCGTCC
>JABDJZ010000409.1 GCA_013003255.1 Rhodothermales bacterium | reverse complement strand
GGCGTGACGGGGTACACCAAAACCTGCGTCCGCTCCTCATCGACCCGGACCCCGAGTCCCAGCGAGCGAATCAGATCGGTGACCCGTCCAATGGGGTCCGCACCCAGGTCAACGGAAACCGTCTGGCCCGCAATGAGGGCATCCCGGTAGAGGAACCGATAGGAAGTGGCAGCCTCCACCCGGGAGATGACATCCCGCAGCGCCACTCCTTCGAAGGACTGCGCCGAAACCGGGCGCGCGCCAAAAAGGAACAAGGCCGTGAGCAAAACTGCCCACGACCACATTCCTGTTGCGTCTCTATGTCGACCGGCGGTCAGGCCCATGCGATGTCAGTCACGAATGAATCGAAGCGCGTCTCCAGATTCTACGAAGCGGCCGCCCAGCACGAGCGCGAAATCCTGAAGCGCCTGATCTCGATCCTCCAGAATGAGCGTGCCTGAGACAGTCTCCGTACGCACTTCTTCAGACAGTTCAAGCGAGAGACCAAAATGCCATCCCAGTTCTTCCGCCACCATACCAGCCGATCGTGACTGGAAGAATACCTCTCCACGAGTCCAATCGAGATCTTCCCTGCCTGTTGTGGATTCGACGGGGCCAATCACCCCCGCCAACGACTCCACGGCCTGGCCGGGCTCAAGCAGCAACTGCCCTTCACCCGATGAGAAGCGGACGCTGCCCTCCTCCAGATACACCCGCGTCCGCGACTCCCGACTGGTCACGACGAACCGCGTCCCCAGAACTTCTACGACACCATTTACCGTCTCCACCGCGAAAACGCGCTCTGGTCGCGAAGTCACGTCAAAAAAGCCTTCGCCCTCGAGCCGGAAGGTGTCTTCAGAAAGACGGTAGAGTGATGATCCGGGGCGGAGCAGCACGGTGGAACCATCGCCCGCAAGGTATTCGGCAGATTCCGATTCGGCCTGCGCCACCAGTTGTCCGCTGGTTGGCGCGACAAGCCTCGGGACCAGGATCAGGATGAGTACGGCCGCGGCCACGCTAACCGTGCCCCAGACCAATCTCATCGGTGTGACCCGCCGGAGTGCCGGGCGGTCTGCCCCTGCACGGATTCGGCGCTCGACGTTGCCCCACATGCGGGCTCCGGCCCGTTCATCCAAGGGCATCTGAGCATGGGCTGCCTGCAACTCCCGGAGTGCCTCAACCACCTCGCCCGCATCATCTTCCGGCAGACGCCCGGCACGGCCAATGGCGGTTGCCAGCTCTCTGTCCCGGTTCGTTGGTAGCGAATTGCTCATGGCACTCAAAGGTAGTACAAATGGCACTCAACAAGACGGGCGGGACCCCATCGGGGCCCCGCCGTCTTTGGCGCGTTGGAGATCAGCCGCCGGCTCCCCCACCAGCGGGGCGTCCTCCAATGCCTCCCCCTTGTCGACCGCCGGGGCCTCCCTGCCCACGGCCGCCTTTACGATGTTTCCGTGCCCGGTGCGACAGCGCCTGGTGGATCTGCCAGATCTCAAATGAGGCGTCGCTATTCAGCGTGGCTGAGACCGCTGCTTCCAGGTCCGTACGAAGTGCTTCGATTTGCGTCTGGACATCACCGTCGCGGTCTACCGACTGCAGGGCATCCCGAAACGCTTCGTGGGCGGCCAGCATCTCGTCTGCCTGGGCATCCGTAATCCCGAGCACTTCGATCATCACCGCGCGCTCAGCGGCCTGGCGCTCGGCACGTGCAGCCTCACGCTCGGCCTGAGCGGCCGCGATGGCATCCTGCTGCTCCTGTGTCAGATTGGCCGCGAGATAGGCCTCGACTTCGGCCTTCACTTCAGCCTGGATGGCGCGAATGGCCTCGTGAGCAGCTTCGGCAGCGGCCGTGTCGCCACTTTCGCGGGCTGCACGAATGGCCTCAAACAGTGATTCGAGTTCGGCGCGACGTGCCTCGCGGATGGCCTCGAGATCCGCCTTCTGATCCTCGGTCAGGAAGTCTCCCAGGCCGCCGCCCTGGCGATCGTTCTGAGATGGACCCATCTGGCGATCGCCCATCTGACGATCACCCTGTTGGCGATCTCCGAATGCATCGCGAAGGGCCTGTCGCGCTCCGTCGCCATTCAGGAGGTTGTCAATCTGTTCGTCGGTCAGCGTGGACGAAAGTTCGGCGGCCAGTCTCCACAGGAAACCCGGATCCTGGGCCCCGTCTACGCCGTGCTGGGCAACGGATGCCGATAGTGCGGCCTGCTGATCACTGGACAGGGCCAGTTCGGTCGACAGTTCCTGCGCAAACAGTTCAAGATCTTCTTCCGACGCCACGCCGTCTTCGAGCGCGGATGTCGAGTCACAGGCGGCCAGCGCAAAGGCCATGATGAGCACGGCGAAGAGACTGCGTGCTGCGGTGGTGAACGTTTTCATGACTGGAGATTCGATTGGATTGTTGATTGGTGTCGCTCTCGGACCATCCCGGCCCGTGCTCTCAAACCCACTACACAGCACGAGTCGGACCACCCCCAAGGCCATCTGAACTTTCTTCTCGTCCTCGAACCGCGAGACGGGCATCCGGGGTCAACCGGCCACGTCCGCGCCCGCCGCGTCGGGGAGAAACCACTCAATCAGGCCGAAGGCCGGACAGCCGCTCCCGCACAGCCTTGAGGGCGTACCCCATGTGATTCTCGACGGTCTTCCGACTGATTTCCAGAACCTCCGCTGCCTCGGCATACGACAGCCCTTCCAGCACGCATAGTTCGAACACCGCGCGGCGCCGTTCCGGCAGCGCAGCCACCGCTTCCCGCACCTGGTCTCTCACGTCACGCTGCTCGGCAGGGTCGACACCCGGAGCCGGAACGCCGAGCGCCTGATCATCCAATTCTCCCTCGAACCGGGCCGTATCCCGAAAGTGGTTCAGGGCGCGCGTGTATCCGATTCGGAAGAGAAGTCCTTTCAGCGACCCGTCCGGCCTGATCTTGCCGCGATGCTCCCAGATGTGCACGAAGGCATTCTGGACGAGATCCTCAGCGACATCCGGCGGCACTCGTCGGTGCAGGAGGTACCGCAGCAGCGGCTTGTGGTAGGCCTCGAAGAACGTTCGGAATGCGCTCCGGTCTCCGTTTCCGATCGTCTCCGCAAGTGCCTGATCGTCTCCCGTCGGGATGGCCGCGGCAAGGACAAGGAGCAATTCCGAAAACAGCTACGGTCAGGGGT
>JABDJZ010000399.1 GCA_013003255.1 Rhodothermales bacterium | reverse complement strand
GAGCCGGCGGGCGCGCGGTGACGGCGGGAGCCAGGGGCCCTGCCGGGGCCGGGGCGGCGGCGGGAGCCGGTGGCCGCGGATCCTCCAGTCCACACCGTTCGCGCAGGACACGGAGGGAGGCCTCAGGTTCGCGAGACCCCGCCAGCACAACGACGGCACCGGAAAGGACCAGGCTCAGGAGCTCACAGAACGCTGATGGCGAGGTCGGAGCGAGCACGAGCACCCGCCGCCCGCTCGCCGAACCCGGGTCCGACCCGGCAAGCACTTCGTCCCGAACCCGTTCAAAACTCCAGGCCTCTCCCGCCCCGGACATCGCTGTCCGAGTGCCATGTGCGGCGGCCGCCTCCTCCAGTATGTGACGAAGCGTGCTCAAATCACTGAGAACTCCTGTCTCAGGTCCGCTCTTGGGCCCTTGGGAAAAGGCGGCAAAGTGAGACTCCCACTCAGAAGGCGGGAAGTCCCAAGGCCGGCGGCCACGTCCGCCGAGCCCAGCGTCGCGGCGAAGTGGGCGAGACCCCAGAGGCCCACATCCGACTCCAGGGATGAGCTGATCACCGGGGTGATGCCTCGCTCGAGTGCTCTCTCGGCTACCCCTCGGGAAATGCCGAGTCCCATCATCATGGGCTTGAGCACCAGCGCTGTCGGCCAGTCCAGCTTGGCGACTTCATCGGGTGTCATCCCTCGCAGTGATTCGTCGAGAGCCACCGGGAGTCCCTCGCCGGACAGCAACCGGGAGTCCTCGAGGGAATTGGTGGGCTCCTCGATGTATTCGATGGCGGTATCTCCCAGATGGCTTGCGAAGCGCCGTGCCTCGTCAAGTGTCCATGATTGATTGGCGTCGAGCCGCACGCGGGCGCCCGTTGCCTGAGCAATTCCTTGAACTCTGGACGCGTCGCGCTCCGGATCTCCGCCGACTTTGATCTTGACCGTGGAGTAGCCGGCATCCATCAATGCCTCGGCCTCGGGGACTCCCTCGGACTCAAGCAGCACGGCGTTGACGGACTGGAATGGACGGCCGGGATGATGTGAGACTCCCTCACTTCCAGTCTGAGCCTGGCGTTCAACGCCTGAGGTGCTCAGCCGCGCCCCTCTCCGGCGGGCCAGATCCGCCAGCGCCATCTCGAGGCCGCAACGGGCGGCCGGAGAGTCGGGCCGGCGCCACGACTGCGGATGAAGGGCATCTACAAGCTCTCGGCGGGCCTCCTCCAACGTCTCGCCCGAGAAACCGGGCAGTGGCGCACACTCGCCCCAGCCTTCGTCCTCACCATCGGTCAGCTTTACCAAGAGACCGTTTCGCCGCTCATAGCGACGTCCACCCAGCACGACGGGCCGGGTGAAGGGCAGCATGTAGGGTATGATTTCAGCCGAGAGCACGGCTTCAGGATACCAACCAGCCGATGCTGAAAATCACGGCGTACGCCAACAGCAACTGGGCCGTCCTGCCGAGAACCGGGTTGAGGTCACGCGGAGCTGTGACGGTTCGCAGGCGATCCAGCAGCACCGATCCGGGCAGCAGGATGATGGCTGCGGCCAGGGCTCCAGGCCGCCCGGAGCCCATCGCCAGTAGACCCACCGGAATCAGGGCGGCCACCACGACACACCCGGCGAACAGCCACACGCCGGCCGGTCGGCCCACGCGCACGATCAAGGTTCGCTTGCCGGCTTCCCGGTCACCATCCACATCCCGGATGTTGTTCACCAGGAGAATGGCCGTGGAAAGAAGGCCGGGGGCCAGCCCCGCCACGAGCACCATCGGGTGCATGTCCAGCGCCTGCACCCAGTACGTGCCACCGACCGCCACTGGGCCGAAGAACATCAGGACAAAGAAATCGGCGATGCCGAGGTACGCCAGCGACTTGGGACCAGCGGTATACAGGACCCCGAAGGCAATGGCGCTGAATCCCACCAGCACGATTGGCCAGCCGCCCCGGATCATCAGGTACGTGCCGGCCAGAACAGCCAACCCGAAGACCAGAATCGTGGCGCGGCGCATTTGCTCTGGCGTCGCCAGACCCGCTGCCGTCACACGCTGCGGACCGACGCGCTCTTCCGTGTCGGTGCCCTTCAGAAAATCGGCGTAGTCGTTGTGATAGTTGGTCGCCACCTGAATCAGCAGGGCGCCGGCCATCGCCAGCAATGCCGCCGCCAGGTGGAACTCACCATCACCGTACGCCAGAGCCCAACCGATCAGAACCGGAGCCGCCGCGGCCCAGAGCGTCTTGGGTCTCGTGGCCTTTAGCAGAACGGCCGGCCGCGGCAGAAATGCTGCAGCGCCCGGGCCGGTCATGGCCGCTTCGGAAACTTCCCGAAGTTGGGAGGCCGGCGCTCGTTGAATGCGTTTCGTCCTTCCTGACCTTCCTCGGTCATGTAGAACAGCAGCGTGGCGTTGCCGGCCAGTTCCTGGAGGCCGGCCTGGCCGTCACAGTCCGCATTCAAGGCCGACTTCAGGCAGCGAATGGCAAGCGGCGACTTCTCCAGGATCTCGCGGCACCACTGAACGGTCTCTTCCTCGAGGCGCTCGAGCGGCACCACCGTGTTGACGAGGCCCATGTCAAGCGCCTGCTGGGCGTCGTACGGACGGCAGAGGTACCAGATCTCCCGGGCCTTCTTCTGGCCGACGATTCGCGCCAGGTAGCTCGACCCGTACCCACCATCGAACGAGCCAACCTTGGGACCGGTCTGCATGAACCGGGCATTCTCCGCAGCAATGGTGAGGTCACAGACCACGTGGAGGACGTGACCTCCGCCAACCGCCCAGCCTGCCACCATGGCGATCACCGGCTTTGGACACGAACGGATCTCACGCTGAAAATCCAGCACGTTGAGGCGCATCACGCCGGAGCCCTGCTCCTTGTACCCCGCGTCTCCGCGAATGCTCTGGTCACCGCCGGAGCAAAAGGCGTCCGGGCCCTCTCCCGTCAGAATGATGACACCAACCTCGTGGTCATCACGGGCTTCCTGGAGGGCGTGGCGCATTTCCGTCACCGTGGTCGGACGGAACGCGTTCCGGACCTGCGGGCGGTTGATGGTGATCTTGGCGATGCCGTCCGCCTTGTGATAAAGGATGTCGGTGAACGTGCCGGCTTCCTGCCAATCGA
>JABDJZ010000398.1 GCA_013003255.1 Rhodothermales bacterium | reverse complement strand
AGCCTTCGGGGAGGAGGCGCTGCCCCTCCCAAACGCCGTCCTGCAGGTAGAGCATCCCGATCCGGGCCAAATCCAGGGCCTCGAGGTAGAGCCCGCCGAGCGCATCGGGTAGGCCCGCCGGCGTGATCTTCCAGTGGTACTCCCGGATTCCGAGTGGTCCGAAGAGGTGTTGCTCCGCAAACGCGTCCATGCGCAGCCCAGTAGCGTCCTGGACGATGGCAGCCATCAGATGACTGCCGCCCGAGTTGTACACCCACTTCTCGCCGGGGGCGGCGTCCATCGGCTGCTCCAAGGTGAACCGGACCCAGTCATCGCTCCGCTCCAGAGCAATCGTTGTGTTGGTCAGGTTCATCGGCCTGTCCGTCTCGTGCCACTCTATCCCCGTACGCATCGTCAGCAGGTCTTCGATGGTGGCGTCCCAGAGGCGCGGGTCGACGTCCCCAAGCTCATAGGACTCCAAATACGTAAGCAGGGTGTCCTGCACTGAGCCAATCGAGCCCTGGTGGATGGCCGTCGCTAATACTGTAGCTGCCACTGACTTCGAGACCGATTGGAGCGAGTGCACGTTCCTGCCTTGGTGGTAGGGGTGCCAGTCCGGATGCAGGTAGTTGAACTGATGGTCCCAGGACGGGTCCTCGCACCCGTATCCGCACCCTATCGCACTGGTGCGGCCCGCGCTGATTTCCTCGAAATCCTGCGGGTAGTTGGCGTTGACTACCAAGCGGCCGTTTCGGACCACGACCACACGGTTGACGAACCCGAAGTCGCCCTGTCTGATGCGGCGGTCCAGCTGTTCCAGGGCGGCTGGATCGAGGCCTTCGGCTTCCGGGGTGCTGTCAGGCCACGGTTGCGCTGCGGCAGGGGAGGCAATCGCGAGCAGGAGTATGAGGCCCAGTTGACGCATGGCAGCAATGTAACGGCCGGCCGCGGGTCATTCTGGGCCTCCTGGCTATCGTGCGCCTCCGTTCTCCAGGACAGCCCTGAGTGCCCGTATGTCCTCGTAGGTAGTCCGACAGCACCCACCCAGACACGCTGCGCCCAGTCTTTGCCAGCTGCCGGCGGTCCGCGCCAACTCGGGTACTGATTCGCTCCCACTCCATGTTTTGCGTCCGGGATCGTAGGCCTCCCCCGAATTCGGGTAGAGCATCACAGGCAGGTCCGTGAGACTCGCGAAGGTGCTGGCCAGGCCCGCTCCCAATGCAGGCGCAAAGCAGTTCGCGCCGACAGCCGCGATGCGCGCGCAGCCGGCTATCAGGCTCAGGGGTTCCTCCAGCGGCGTGCCGTCGGCAAGGTGATGCGCGTCCCGGCAACTGAAACTGATGCAGGCCCAGGCGTTCTCGGATTCCGCCAGCAGATTCAGGAGGGCCTCTGTCTCCGGCATAGACGGGACCGTCTCCAGAGCGAGGATATCCGCGCCTGAGTCGGCCAGCAGGTGCCATCGGTCCCGGTGAAACTCGCGTAGACTGGCCGCGCTCAATCCGTACTGACCCGAGTACTCGGACCCGTCGGCCAGGTAGGCTCCATAAGGCCCGATGGAAGCAGCGACGATCGGCTTCGGACCTCTCGGCGCCTGATCGGAGACAAACGCATCGCGCACTTCGACAGCAAGAGTCGCCGCGTCGCGTAGCAGGCGACGCGCATCGCTCTCCCCAAGCCCCGCCTTTTTCAGGCCCGGAATGGTTGCCTGGTAGGTGCAGCTTGCAATCACATCGGCACCTGCCTCCAGGAAACCTCTGTGGACCCGACGCAGTGGCGCGGGATCTTCCAGAAGCACGCGCGCGGACCAGAGCGGATCATCCAGGTTTACCCCTTCCGCTTCCAGCGACGTGCCCAGACCTCCATCCAGGATGACGAAGCCATTGGCGTTGAGAAAGGGGAGGAAGGGATTCTCGGTGGCCACGACAAGAACTCAGTCGGACTGATTCGTACCCACAGCGCCGGCCAGGGCCTGCACCAGGTGCAGCACAGCCGCGGCCTGAGAGCCCGCCGCGCACCCATGGAGACGGTTGACATCCTGGTTGTCGGTCTCGTACTGAATCAGTGAGACGTTCGGACCGGCCAGAGACTTGTCCTCCCGAATGTCCTCGAAGGTCTCTCGGTAGCGATCGTAGATCCGGATATCGACGACCTCGCGCCCTGCCCGGAAGCCCAGACTGTTGAGAACGCGTCTGTGTTCGATGCGGCTCAGTGCGTGATCCCTGCTGCAGCTGCATCGAACAAAAATCAGTTCGCTGTCGGGTGCGCCTTGCTGGAGTTCGTAGAGGCTTTCGCGCTGCTCCTGCGTGTTGAACGTGCCTTCCACCAGCACCGAATGCCCCATCGCGAGCCGCTCTTGGATAAGGGAAGAGAGCACCCCATAGGCCAGCTCTGAGTGGCGCTGCAGGGCTGCCTCAACCTCAGCGGGCGTGCTCTCCCGTGCCAGTGAACCGCGGGGTGCCCAGCCAAAGTCACCGCGGATATCTGAGGACGATAGCACCGGAAGATCCAGCGCTCGACTGAGGTAGTTGGCGGTCACGGTTTTCCCCGTTCCGGGAAAGGCGGTGATGGCCACGATGAACGGTGGGGGCATTAGAGTTAATTATTGAACTCCTATAACTGAAGCGAACACTGATAACGATATTTCCGACCAACAAGTGATCCCCGGCGTTGCTCCCGTTCGAGCCGCGTCAAACATTAGAATATTGTTATGGAAGAGACGATTGTCGGCCAGGCCGTTGAAGAAGCCAAGGCCCTGGAATTCTTGATGTCCGTGGACTGGTGGTATGGCATCGCCGTGGGCCTGATTAACGTCATCATGATCCTGGTGTTGGCCAGGGTGGCGTTGCACCTGATTCGTCGATCCATCAAGTCTGCCAACAAGCGCGCGACGGCCAACCTGGAGGCCCACGATCCGCAGTTGAAGCGTCGCAACACGCTTTCATCGTTGGCCACTTCGGTTGCTACCTACGTGGTCTGGGGCGTGGCGCTGGTGATGGTCCTGTCCGAGCTTGATGTTGAAATCGGTCCCCTGCTGGCAGGTGCCGGTGTCCTTGGTCTGGCCCTCGGATTCGGAGCTCAGGAACTGGTACGCGATGTGGTTTCCGGCATCTTCTTGCTGATGGACGATTCACTCGCTGTAGGAGACACCATCAACGTAGGTGGCCACACCGCCAAGGTGGAATCCATGTCAATGCGCTCAGTTAGGGCGCGGAAGTTCGACGGTGAGTTGATGATGATCCCGGCAGGCGAGATCCGCATCTTCGGCAACAAGAGCAAGGACTACACCCGCGCAGTGGTCGAGGTGGGCGCTTCGTATGATGCTCGTCCCTCGGACGTCAAGGCAGCGCTGAACCTGGCGGCTGCACAGACCATTGAGGCCAAGCCCGACCTTGTGCTCGAGGATCGCGGGCGCTCCTCCATTCTGGGCTTCGGCGATTCTGCCGTGGACTACGAGGTCATGATCAAGTGCATACCCGGACAGCATCGCAGCGTTCGACGCGTGCTTTACGAGCGGGTACTGGAGAACTTCGCTGATGCCGGCATTGAGATTCCTTTCCCGAATCGGACTGTGACGCTGAAGGGGGATATGCCGGCGGCAGCGGCTGGATAGCCCCAGGACTGGTAGGCTGATCGTCAGTTCAGCATGTACTTCCAAAGCGCCCGGACCTCCCCGCTTGGGGAAACCATCCGTATGCGCGGTCGGAGCGTGGAGTCCTGCCAGAATTTCCAGGCCGGGGCCGGCGTCACGGACTCGAGTACAAAGACGGTCCCCTGGTAGACATCGACTCCGCTGGGAGACCAGGGAGATTCCGACTCCAGCAGGTTATGCCTGGAGCCATCCTGGTCGACGCGGAAGACCTCCCGGTTGCCGTAGTAGGCCAGGTACGTGGACGTGGAATCCGCGGCGACATCAAACAGGATGTTGGCTCCTGAGAACGGGACGCGCGGAGGGTCTTCGAGCTTCAGGTTGTCTGCAATCAACTCGCCGTCCCGGACCAACACACCTCCCTTTACCTGCAGGATTGACTCGCCTTGAACTGCCAAGAGGCTGGAGAGCCGATCGGGCGCTTCAATCCACCTTTCCGGCCCTGTTTCAATCGTTCGCTTCCAGATAGCCCCGCCGTTCTGGAAGTAAATGCTGCCGTTGGTATCCACGGCGTAGGGATCCGCATTGAACTGTGACGCGCCCACGAACGGGAGGATCAACTCAGGCGACCCGTCGGGCGAAAACCGCCAGAGTCGGGTCTGAAACGGTTCTGACCCCACACGCTCAGCAGCGTATACCACCCGGTTGTTGTCTCTCGCCAGAACCAGGTCACTCGGGTCCGAGGTGGCCCTCAAGGCCTGGACGGGTTCTGATGCTCCCGGGTCCAATCGCCAGACGCACGCCACGTGACCGTCGCCGACGATCGGGGAGACGAAGGTGAAGTAGACGGAGCCGGCGGCGTCCACTACCAGGCCGCCCCAAGGATGTGCATTGGCGCTGGTGGCGGTGCAGACAAGGACGAGGAGGATCAGAACGCGTTTCATGGCGGGAAGGTACAGGCCGAGCTAGC
>JABDJZ010000386.1 GCA_013003255.1 Rhodothermales bacterium | reverse complement strand
AGGCAATCAGCAGAATGAGCCCGCCAATGCCTCCCAGGATGTAGGAATAGAGCGGATTGTGACGGGTCGCCTCGTAGGGCGTCCACACCAGCTGATCCGTATGCATTTCCAGGAGTGGCTGGATCTTCAGCGCATAGGCCCCATCCTCCTCAGACATGCGTTCCGAGCCGCGCATTCCGTCCACGTAGCTGCCGAACTGGACATCCGTGAAGGGCGAGAAGGCCTGCGCAAGAACGGCCGGACTGGTCTCCTCGGCCAGGCGGACATAGACGGAGGTTCGTCCGCCCCAGTTGTTGCCGCCCACGTAGATGTTGTCGTAGTTCTCGAACGACGCCGCCACGTCAAACTCCAGGCTGGAGTTGTTGGGGAAGTCCTCGATTACCGCCGCCACCCGGAAGCTGTAGACGGCTTCGTCCGTTTCCGTCGTGAGCGTCTGCCCGATCGCAGCGGCCCAGTTACCCCCACCGTTTCCAAAGACCGTCTCGGCGGTCTCTCGCGTAATTACTACGGACGATGGATCGTCGATGGCACGTACCGCATCGCCGGCCAGCACCGGAAAGGAGAAAATGTCGAAGAAGTCGGGGTCCAACTCCGCGAAACCAAACCTGAACGTCCGGTCCCCTTCGACGAACTCGCGACCGGAGGACACAAAACGCGTCGAGGCCTCGATGTCGGGAAAGGCCTCCTGGAATTCAGGGCCGAATGAGGGCGGCATCATGGCCTGAACCTCGGTGTCTCCCTCGGGCGTCTGGTATTCGAGATAAGCCCGGTAGATCTGGTCCGCGTCTTCGTGGAAGCGGTCAAAGCTCCACTCGTGATGAACCAACAGGAAGATCAGCGTGCACGTGGCCATGCCGACGGCCAGCCCGATCACGTTGACGATAGCGTACGTGCCGCCACGCCGGAATCGGCGCATGGCCACGGTCAGATAGCTCTTCAGCATCTATTTCTCCTGGTTGACGCCGACTTCCCGGCGAAACGTGATAGGCACCATCTCGCCGTCCGGCGGCCCGATCTGAACCAGTTCCCAGCCACCGGACTCGTTCTCCAGGTAGCTTCGGAGCAGGTCTACCTTGTCCCCGACGGACAGCACCTCCGGCCAGGGAAAGGATTCGACCCGATAGGTCAGCGCGCGCTTTTCCCCGTCCACCGTGATTTCCAGGTCAACGGTCTTGTGCCGGTGCAGGTCAGGAATCGGAATGCAAATGGTACTCATGGCTCACTCGGTATTGACGGACTCATCCACCCGATACTCGCGTTCGATCCGGCCGTCGAGGAGTTCGACGACGCGGTCCCCGATGTGGGCGTAGTCCTGATTGTGGGTTACCTGGACGATGGTCACTCCATCCTCGCGGTTCAGCGTGCGAAGGCTCTCCATGATCTGGTCTCCCTGAGAAGAGTGGAGATTACCTGTCGGTTCATCGGCGAGGATGACTTTGGGCTGGATCACCAGGGCTCGGGCAACGCCGACGAGTTGCTGCTGCCCGCCGGAAAGCTGGCTGGGAAATAGATCCTTCTTGGCCACCATGTTGAAGCGATCAAGCGCTTCAGCCACAATGCTCTTGCGTTCCGATGACTTGATCTTCCGGTACAGAAGCGGTGTCTCGAGATTCTCGTAGACCGTCAGGTCATCAATCAGGTGGTAGGCCTGGAAGACAAACCCGATGTTCTCCCGGTGCAGTTGCGTCTTGCGTCTTGCGCTCAGTCGGTGTACCGGCTCACCGGAGAAGAAGTACTCGCCCTGTGTGGGCTCATCGAGCATTCCCATGATCTGGAGCAACGTCGACTTCCCGGAACCGGAGGGTCCCATGATGGAGAGAAACTCACCCGCATGGACATCCAGACTGACCCTCCGTAGCACGTGCGTCTGGGACAGCCCGTGGTCATAGGACTTGGTGACGTTTACGAGCCTGATGATGGGTTCTTCCATGTGCTCAGTTATTCGTAGCGGAGGGCGCGCACCGGATCGGTGGTGGCAGCGCGGAATGCGTGAATGGAGACGGTGGCCATCGCGATCAGCAGGACCAGCAGGCACGACCCCAGAAACCAGGATAGCCCCAGATCCATGCGGTACGCGAAGCCCTCCAACCAGCGGTTCAGCCCCAGATAGGCCAGGGGCACGCCGACCAGCGAAGCAATTCCTACCAATACCGCGAAGTCGCGCGAGACCAGTAGGGTGACGCCGCCCACGGTGGCACCAAGCACCTTCCGGACGCCGATTTCCTTGGTCCTCCGGGCCACCGTCATGGCCGCCAACCCGAAGAGTCCCATGCAGGCCACGAGAATCGCCAGCAGCGCGGCGATACCCATGATGCGGGCCCACCTGAGGTCCTGCTCATAGGCCTGCGCCACGTCCTCATTGAGGAACGTGTACCGGAGCGGAGCCCCGGACTCAAAACTTTGCCAGGCATCTTCCAGCGCGGCCACCGCATCCCGGGTGCGTCCAGGCGCAGCGCGAATGAGGGCAAAGGCCAACCAGCCCTCGTTGAGGGTCAGCATCATGGGCTGGACCTCCTCGTGGAGAGAGCGGAAGTTCATGTCCGCCACCACGCCGATGATCACGGGCTCATTGTCGTAGTCCGTAATACGCTGCCCGACGGCCTCCTCAGCCGTCCAGCCCCAGTCACGGGCGAAGGCCTGGTTAACTACCACCGCTTCGGTGGAGTCCGACGATCGACCGGCCTCAAAGGACCGGCCAGCCAGCAACTCCATGCGGAGGAAGTCCGGCAGTTCCGTATCCACATTGTAGATGTACGCCCGCTTTTCTACACCGGCGGCCATCCAGGAGGAAGACGAGTAGCCACGGTTGAATGACAACGACATGGCCGAAATCCCCTCAACCGCGCCATTGGAACCGAGCGAGTTTCGGAGGTGGCTGGTCAGTTCGAATCCGTCGGTGCCATTGGTCTCCACCACCAGGACGTTGGAATCATCGTATCCCTTCTCCTGTGACAGCAGGTATCCAATCTGCGCCTGCATCACCAGCGCTCCGGCGACCAGTGCGATGGAGGCGGCGAACTGGGTGAGGAGCAGGGCACGGCTGAGCGTGTTGGAGCCCGTGAGGCGGAGTCGACCTCGCAGCGTGTCGGACGGACGATTCCGCGAGATGACCACCGAGGGATAGGCACCCGACAGGATGCCTGTCAGAATCGCGATGACCCCAACGGCAAGCAGCACATCCAGGTTGTCCGCCAATGACATTTCGCGACCCGTGAGTGAGATGGCGGCTGGCATCAGGATTGATGCCAGCGCGATCGCTCCCACGAATCCGAGCAGGGCGGTCAGGATGGACTCGCCCCCGAACTGCACCAGGATGTCGCGGCGCCCGGCGCCTAGTGCCTTCCTGACACCGATCTCCCCGGCGCGAATTGAGCTTCGACCCAGCGTGAGCAGCGTAAAATTGATGGCCGCCAGCGCGAGAATCAGCAGGCCAATGCCCAGCAGGATCAGCGAGTACTTCGGGTCTGTGGGAGTGACGAACTGGCCCGGAGCATTCGGCTGCAGGTGCAGGTCGGTCAGCGAGACAAACCCGTACGTGGCCGGTTCTCCCTCACCGGTCCACCAGCCTGCCTGTCGACCCTCCTCGGCCAACGTCGGGTAGTACTGGGTGCGAAGGCGCTCCAGCGTCTGTGTGGCCGCTTGCATATCCGTGCCCTCTCGCAGAAGGACATAGGTCTCAAAGGAAGAGCCTCGCCAGTTGTCAATCCGCCTGGCAATCCACGGATAGACCAGGGGCGCACGCTCGAAGTTCATCAGGACCTCGAAGGGCAGGCTCGTGCCCGCGGGCAAATCCTCAATCACGGCAGTCACCACCGCCGGGAGGTAGGTATCTCCAAACCGGACCTCCAACTCGCGACCAACGACATTCCCCGGCCCGAGTATTCTATCTGCCGCAGTCTCGGTGAGCACGACCCCGGCAAGGTCCGAGAACGCCCCCTCGAGCGCCCCTTGAACAGGGACATACGTGAACACCTGCAGGACGGAAGGGTCAGCAAACAGGACATTCTGCTGATGCATGACGCCCCCCGCCCGGATAACAACCTCACTCTGGTTGAAACGGACAGCCGCCTCCACATCCGGATGATCCCTCAGCAGGGACTCCGCCAGGTTGTAGGGCTGCGATGACTGCTGCGACGAGAAGCTGCCGTCGGGATTGAAGTCAATCCGATCCACCCGGTAGGTCCGATCCGCGTTCTGGTGCCACGTGTCAAACGAGTGTTCCTGCTTGACAAAGACCGCAATCAGGATGCACAGGCCAAGCGCCGTAGCCAGACCCACTACGTTGATCAGCGCGTGAAGCCGCTGCTTGGCCAGCAGTCGGGCTGCTTGCCGGAGGTAGTGCCCAGTCATGGTCAGACCGCGTAGGTCTTCGACATGAAGTTCTCCGTCACCACGTGGCCATCAAACAAGTGAATGGTCCGGTGGCTGTACTCGGCATCGGCCGGCGAGTGCGTCACCATGACGATGGTGGTCCCTGCCTCGTTGAGCTCGGTCAGCAGCTTCATGACCTCCTCGCCATTGGTGGAGTCCAGGTTTCCCGTGGGCTCATCCGCCAGGATCAGGGCCGGATTCGCCACCACCGCGCGGGCAACGGCAACACGCTGCTGCTGGCCACCGGACAACTGCTGCGGGAAGTGGTCCTTCCGATGCATGATCTGGGTCCGCTCAAGCGCGGCGGCTACGCGGTCCTTGCGCTCCTGGGCCGAGACGCCCAGATACAGTAGGGGCAGCTCGACATTTTCGTACACCGTCAGTTCGTCAATCAGGTTGAAGGACTGGAAGACGAATCCAATGTTGCCTTTTCGCAGCTGGGCACGCTGCCTTTCGGAGAGTGTCGCCACCTCCGTCCCGTTGAAGACATAGCTCCCGTCGGAGGGGCTGTCCAACAGTCCGAGGATGTTCAGCATGGTGGACTTGCCACATCCCGAAGGCCCCATGACGGATACGAATTCGCCGGGGGTGATGTGGATCGAAACCCCGTTCAGGGCCGTGGTCTCCACCTCATCCGTGCGGTAGGTCTTTGAGAGATTGACGGTCTTGATCATCGTTGTTCAGGTTGCGGCCTGCAGGCCGGTTTAGTCCAGAATGAGTCGGTCTGCGTCACCGAAAGAGCTGTAGCTGGAAGTGATCACCCGCTCGCCTTCCTGAAGGCCCTCCATCACCTCCAGGTACTGCGGGTTCTGGCGGCCGACGCGAATGTCGCGCCGAACGGCTTCGCCGGAATCGGTCGCTACGAAGACCCAGCTGCCCCCTGTCGTTTCAAAGAATCCGCCCCGAGGAAGGAGCAGCGCATCGGCCGAGTCGCTCATTTCCAGCCGCAGACGCACGGTCTGGCCCCGCCTGATATCTGGCGGCGCCTCGCCCACGAACTCAAGGTCCACGTCAAATCGGCCGTCCAGCACTTCCGGATAGACCCGGGTGACGGTCATGCGATACTCGATTCCGTTGATGGGAAGTGTCGTGGCCGACTGTCCAGAGGCTACTCGCGCGATGTAGAATTCGTCGACGCCGGCCCGAATCCGAAAGCCTGACACCTCGTCAATCTGGCCAAGTCGGGATCCCGACGAATGCAGTTCGCCGAACTCCACGTTGAGAGCCGTCAGCTGACCCGCGATGGGGGCCCGAACGATCAGGTTGTCGAGAATCCGCTGAATGACATTGAAGTTGGCGCTCATGCGATTGACCGACGCCTGCATCTGCCCCAACTGACTGGCTGTCCTCAGCGAGTCGGCCTGGTAGCCCTGCAGGGTGAGCGACTTAGTCCGAAGCCAGTAGTCGTACTCGTCCTTGGTGGTGTCGTAGTCCTGCTGGGAGATCAGCTGCTGCGCAAACAGGTCTTCGTTTCGGGCGTGCAGCTTGGCAAGGCGCTCAATCTGGTAGTCCATCTGGGCAATCTGCTGTCGAAGGTTCAGCGCATTCTGCTCCATGCGGAATTGGGTGTCCTGGACCCGGTTGATCTGCTCCATGCGC
>JABDJZ010000380.1 GCA_013003255.1 Rhodothermales bacterium | reverse complement strand
GAAGACGGCGTCGTCGGATTTCCGGCATCATCCTGCCGATTCCCGTCCCCTTGCGTCGGGACAGAGCCGCAAAGGACTGATTTGCGGCACTAAACGCCCCCTAGCTCACCGCAGGTGCCAAGAAGGCTCCGCCTGCACCACGGCCAAACGCCGCAGAACGCCCTCAGGAGGCGTTTCTCAGAGCCCCAGCTCCCAGCCGAGTCTCACCAAGGGTATCCCCTGGAGCCCCAGGAAATCGAACTGGAGCGCGTTCTCGAGGTCCATGCGCTCCATGTCAAGCGCGGCCTGGAACTCAGGCTCCGAAGAGCGGGCGCCGTTGGCCTCCAGCGTCACGAGGGGCTCTGTGAGCGCCACGCCGACGCCAAAGTTGAACCCGGACCCACGCCATCCGGCCATGAAGGCCAGTGTCGGCCCTTTGATCTCAAAGCGGCCGGAGAGGTCTCCGTACTGGTCTGAGGTATAGGTATTCCCATTCAGGACGTAGGCCCCCTCATCCTCGGGTGTCATCGCGTCGGCTTGATATCCGCCGAACAGGTATCCGGCGCCAAGCGAAAAACTGGACCGAAACGGGTGCAGATTGACCATGGCAAGGCCACCTGAGACCGTTGGCTCCAGTGTGTAGCGAACGCCCTCAAGCGTGGCGTTCGTGGTCCCTACAGGAGCGAAGGTGTACTCGCCTGACATGCTGGCGAATCCGAACAGCGTTGACCGGGTGACCGATCCTCCGACGCCCATCCCGCCAACCTGCGGGCCAAAGGACCATTGGGCCGAGGCCGGAATGGCGGCCGCGGCGAACAGCGCGGACAGTACCAGAAATCGATTTACCAGTCGCCTCATACCAGGGGGATCGGCTGCGGGCCCTTAGAAGTCAACTCCAGAGCCGTCTCTGCCCTGAATCGCCCGCCAAACGCATGGAAACGCGCTCCGATCCCTCTTTGAGCGCTCTTGGCACAATAAACAAGGCCCTGCCGACCAACGCCGGCAGGGCCTCCAGGCTCTTGGCCTGTTCCCTGGGTTAGCGGGGAATGCTACTTCATCAGAATCAGAGTCCGGCTGATGGCGCCCTCGTCGGTGGTGAGCCGGTAGATGTAGGCGCCGGTCGGCAGCTCGCCCGCCTGGAACTGCGCCTCGTGGTGGCCTGCCTCGACGGTTCCGTCGACCAGCACAGCAACCTCGCGACCCAGGCCATCGAACACCGCCAGCCGGACGTGTCCAGTTTCGGGCAGGGCAAAGGCGATGGTTGTCACCGGGTTGAACGGGTTCGGGTAGTTCTGGTTGAGCACGTAGCCGTCCGGCAGGTCCTGCTGAACCGGCTCAGAAGCCGTTGATGTCGAGGCCACGCCATCGACCACGTAGGTACCTCCCGCATTGGTCCCGAAGAACACATCGCCGTCTGGAGAGGCTGCGACAAAGGTCACCTGATCCTGGCGCAGCGTCAGAGGTGCGTGGGTGTCGTCCGTATTCGGGGTGTCCCACGTGTAGGCGCCAAAGCCCCAGGTGCCTGCCACCAGATCGTCCGCCGCTCCTCCTGCGCCATCGCCGTTGAAGGCCAAAGCTCGAGCCTCAGGAGTAACGGTCGACGCATCATCCAGGGTCACCGTGGGCCCAATAAGCGTCCAGGCATCCTCGAAGGTGGTTGCGGTGGCGTCATCCAGTTCGGCACGCCAAACGCCCGTACCGGTACCTGCATACAGGAAGTAATCCCCGGCCCCATCCTCATCCGGTGAGAACGCCAGGTCAAACACGTGACCGCCGAACGCATCAATCAGATCCTGATTTTCGTCAGCCAGCGTGGCCGCATCGTCCAACTCCGTCCAGGTGAACCCGAAATCCTCTGTCACGAAGACACCTCGGCCGTGCGTTCCAGCATAGATGGTCCCTGTGTTCTCCGGATGCGAAACCAGCGTCCAGGGCGTATCAGAGGCAACGCTGGGTAGTGAGCCCACCGGCTGCCAGTTCTCGCCATCGAAGGACCGCAGCACCAGACCATTGTTGGCCGAGGCGTAGTAGGTCCCCGATGTCACGTCCTGGGTAATTGTGTACACGATCGAGAAGCCATCGCCGATGGGGTCAAGGCCCTCCCAGGACTCGCCACCGTTGGTAGAACGGTAGAGCCCGTCGTAGCCCCAGACGGCCAGCCACAGCGTGGATCCGTCCGCATCCAGGTAGAGATCGTTCACATGCAGCGGGAATGGCAGGCCGTTGGAGCACGGACGCCAGAGATTGCCCATCGAACCGACCGGGACATTCGGCGGCCAGACACCGATGGTCTCATCCGGCACCTTGCACCACACCGCACCGTCGATGCCAGGTGATCCCTGGAAGAGCCCGATGGTCAGCGCGTCGTAGGCGCCCAGAGAAGTGGTCCGACTGTGATAGAGCGCCGCGTTGACGTGCGCCTTGACAGGCATGATGAAGCCCGGCGTGAGCTCAATGGTCGCAGTGTTGTCGTCGGTTGTCGCGTCCTGAATGGCGTCTAGCGTGAACGTGACCGAACCCGGCAGATCAGAGATCACAAAGCCCGTGATGACGAGTGTTTCGCTTTCGCCAGCGGGCACCGTAAGGTCATCCCACGTCGTCCCATCGAATGAACCATCTGACGGCGCATTCAATGCACCGGAGATCCAGTTTGTCGACGCGTTGTCGAGCGTGATCGAGACGCAGTTCGCATCATTCGCGCCCGTGTTGGTGACCGTGACAATGAGTTCGTTGCCATTGGCCGTTGCGAGGTCCTGCGTGGCGTACAGGGTCGAATAATTGACCGAAAGCGCCAGGCTCGCCTGGCCTACGGCTTCCATGCCCGTGTAGGTTATGGTTCCTTCGCCACTGGAGAAGGTGTAGGTCCCCGCGCCTGAATCAAACGCATCCACCACGGCACCTCCAGAGAGGTCCAGCGCAAGGCCATCGCCCGGGCAGGTCCCGACCGGGGCGGCTCCATCCACCGTGATCGGGTAGCTCGAGGGCGTTACCGTGAAACGGTCGGGATCCGCACCGCCGTTGACGGTAATCCCTGTGAAGCCCGGGTCCAGCGCCGTGTCCAGCGCACCGATCACAA
>JABDJZ010000379.1 GCA_013003255.1 Rhodothermales bacterium | reverse complement strand
ATGAGGTGGTCCTGCCATTCGAGACCGGCCTCTTCGAGGATGGGCTTCAACCGCGCATGGTCGATGCCCTCGAATATGCCTTCGACGACGGCCTTCCGCGCTCCCGTCCGTACCACTTCGGTGGAAGCGCGCTCACCCAGAATCATCTTCAGCGCACCGACCACAATTGACTTACCGGCGCCCGTTTCACCCGTCACGACGTTCAGCCCGGGCTGAAAGTCGACTTCCAGGCCCTCGATCAGGGCATAGTCACGAATGGTGAGGGAACGAAGCACGGAGAGGCCGGCGGGAGAACAGATTCCAATGGACGCCGCGACGATATCAGAGGGCAAGGCGGCGAGACCTGCAACGCAGGATGCAAAGTAAGGAGCCCGTCAGTCGTAGACGCAGGTGCCCGGATCGGAATGCTCGTACCACCAGCGATAATTGGAGGCCCTGGGATCCATGCAGCCGGACAGGTTCATAAGCTCGACACGCTTGAATTCCACGGGGTGGCTCTCGCTCTGCAGCGAAATCGTGCCGAGAGCCAACAAAGTCCCATCGATTTTGACGGCAGGGTCGTGGCCATCCACGTTGCCACCGCCAACCTGCGGTTTCTGGTAGGCCAACACCGGGTCGCCCTCCACGGCGTGAGCGATAAGCGAGTCGCCGAGCACGACCACCTCAACCTCTACCCACTCGTCCCCGTGAAACGTGGGCGAGGAGGCGGAGATGCAGTGACGGGTCTCCAGCGCTCCGTCCATCTCCACGTGGGTGCCCGGGGTGCAGAGATTCGCGGTAGTCCGCTCATCCTGACCGTTGCCGCCCAGCAGCTGCACCTCAATCGAAATGGGAAAGTCCTGATCGATGCCCATCGTTTCCGGGGCCTGGCCGTGCAGCATCAAGCCCGAATTCCGGTAGGCCCACCCGGGGCCATCCGGCAGTTGCTCTCCGGTGAACCGGTAGAGCACGTTCAATCGGTAGTGACTGAAAGGCGTCTCGTAGAACAGGTGTCCAAACTGCCCATCGAACGACTCATACTCGGAGTAGTCCACCTTGATGACGCCGTCTTCCACGCGAAACGTGCGGCGACTGTCGCTCCCCGCTTCCTCACCCCGAATCTTGGGAATCCATCCGTTGAGAGACTCGCCGTCGAAGAGTTGAATCCACTCCTCGCGATCCTTGTCCTGCTCCATGGTGATCGTTCCCTTCTCACAGCCGGAGAGGAGCGGAATGGCAAGAGCCAGCAGCAGCGCAATCGAGCGAATCATGTGTATCAGGCGTTCCTGCCGTGGCAGTGCTTGTACTTCTTGCCGGAGCCGCACGGGCAAGGCTCGTTCCGTCCGACACGCTCCTGAACCACGACCGGCGCCGACTTTGCGGTGGGATCGCGTTCGGCCGAATTTCCTCCGCCACCGGCGACGCCGAATGAGGACTTGGCCTCCTCGTGCTGGGCCTGGGCCTTCCGTGGGTCCAGTCGGCGGGTCTGCTGACGCTTGGGAGCGCGGGCCCCCTCCTGCCGATTGACCAGCGGGCCGCTTCGCATCACGAAGGAAACCACATCCTGATCGACGGTGTCGACCAACTCCTTGAAGAGCTTGAACGCGTCCATCTTGTATTCGATGACGGGGTCGCGCTGCCCGTAGGCACGCAGGCCGATGCCCTCCTTGAGTTCGTCGAGCTTGCGCAGGTGCTCGGTCCACGCGGCATCAATCATCGAAAGAACGGTAACCCGCTCCAGGGCATCGTTGACTTCCTGTCCCTTGGTCGCCACCGAATCCTCGATGGTGACGGTGGCGCGGAGTGCCCGTCGCCCGTCGGTGAAGTCCACATAGACCCGCTCAGGCTTGTTCTCCTGGTCGGACTCGGCCAACTGGCGCATGCTCTCGTAGAACGGCCGCGCCAGGGCCTCGCGCTTCCGATTGTACATCTCGAAAGCGGCATCGTAGGCGCGGTCAGCCACGCCTTCCTCGCCGAGCGACACGAAGGTCTCGCGATCCAACTCGAAGTCCACGGCGAACATGCGGAGCATGTCGGCGCGCAAATCATCCAGATTGCCGTCTCCGTAGTGGAGGTCCACCAGGCGATCAATGCTCTGGCGCAGGGCGTCCAGAATATCCCCGCGGAGCCGCTCTCCCTTCAGCGCGTGGACGCGCCGATCATAAATCACGTGACGCTGGGCGTTGAGCACATCGTCATACTCCAGCTGACGCTTACGGATGGAGAAGTTGTTCTGCTCCACCTTCTTCTGCGCCCGCTCGATGGACTTGTTCACCCACGGGTGGGTAATGACCTCGCCCTCTTCCATGTTGAGGCGGTCCATCACCTTGGCCACCCGGTCGCTGGCAAACAGCCGCATCAGATTGTCATCCAGCGAGATGTAGAACTGGCTCTCACCGGGGTCTCCCTGACGGCCGGAACGGCCTCGAAGCTGCAGGTCAATCCGGCGTGACTCGTGTCGCTCCGTTCCAAGAATGGCCAGGCCACCCAACTCGCGCACGCCGTCGGCGAGCTTGATATCGGTACCACGACCGGCCATGTTCGTGGCGATCGTGACGGCGCCCTTCTGTCCGGCCTCCTTGACGATCAGGGACTCTTCCTTGGCCCGATCCCGCTTGGCGTTGAGCACGTTGTGCCGAATCCCGTTGCGGGTCAGCATCCGGGACAACGTCTCGGAGACTTCAACGGTGGTGGTACCCACAAGCACCGGCTGACCGCGTTCGTGATACTCCCGAAGCTTGTCGATGACGGCGTTGAACTTCTCGCGCTTGGTGCGGAAGACCAGGTCATCCAGGTCCTTACGGGCGATGGGCTTGTTCGTCGGGACGACGATCACATCCATCTTGTAGGTCTTGAAGAACTCCTCGGCCTCTGTCTCAGCCGTACCGGTCATACCGGCCAGCTTGTGATACATGCGGAAGTAGTTCTGCAGCGTGATCGTGGCGTAGGTCTGCGTGGAGGCCTGGACCTTCACGCCTTCCTTGGCCTCGATGGCCTGGTGCAGTCCCTCTGAGTAGCGGCGCCCTTCGAGCACACGACCGGTGTGCTCATCGACAATCATGATCTTGCCGTCCTGGACGATGTACTCCGAGTCCTTCTCGAAGAGCATGTAGGCCTTCTGCAGCTGCTCAATGGCGTGCAGGCGGGCCGCGCGATCAGAGTACGTGGTGTACAGTTCGCGCTTCTTGTCCTCCAGCTGGTTCTTCAGCACCCGGCGGTCATTATCCCGCTTGTGCTCGCGCTTCTCTTCGGTGAGCGAAGTGTCCGCGTCCAGCGTCTCGTCCAGTTCGCGCATGGCGTCCTCGAACTCGCGTTCAAACGTGGCCACCTCTTCGCCCAGATCAGGGAGCACGAACAGGTCGGGGCTCTGACCGGCCGCCTTTGAAATGAACTGGCGCCCCTGCTCGGTCATCTCCAGGGCGCGCTGCTTCTCGTCGTAGGCAAAATGCAGGGCATCGTCCACGAAGGGCATGTTCTTCGCGTTGTCCTGCAGGTAGTAGAACTCGGTCTTCTGTCGGAGGGCCTCCACGCCGGACTCCTGCAGAAGCTTGCGGAGCTTCTTGTTCTTTGGATAACCCCGGTAGGCGCGAAGCAGGGCAAGACCGGCATCGGTTTCCGCCTCGGCTGCCTTCTTGTTGTCCCCTTGCGCAACCCAATCGTCGCGCCGCTTGAGCAACTTTTCCGCTTCGGCTACAAAGTTGGCCACCAGCTTCTGCTGAGAGTAAACCAGCTTCTCTACCGAAGGCTTCAGCTCCTGGAACTGGGACTCGTCCGACTGTGGAACGGGGCCGGAAATAATGAGCGGCGTCCGCGCCTCGTCAATGAGAACGGAGTCGACCTCATCAACGATCGTGAAGTGGTGGTCGCGCTGCATCAGCTGCTCCGCATCGACCACGAAAGAGTTGTCGCGGAGATAGTCGAAGCCGAACTCGTTGTTCGTGCCGTACGTGATGTCCGCCTCGTAGGCCGCCTTCCGGCCGGGTGAGTGCGGGTCGTGCCGATCGATGACGTCGATGGTGAGGCCGAGGAACTCGTAGACCTTGCCCATCCACTCCGAGTCACGCTGGGCCAGGTACGGGTTCACTGTGACCAGGTGTACGCCACGGCCAACCAGAGCATTGAGGTAAACGGGTGCGACGGCCACGAGCGTCTTACCCTCACCCGTCTTCATCTCGGCGATGTCCCCGTTGTGCAGGGCGATGCCGCCCAGCAACTGGACATCGTAGGGAATCATGTCCCAGTGAATCTCGGTGCCACCGGCAATCCAGGTCTTGCCGACCATGCGCCGGCAGGCGTCCTTGGCGACAGCAAATGCCTCCGGGAGCATGTCGGCGAGGGTGGCCTCAACCGTCTTGTACCACTCCTCCTCGAGGTCATCCAGTTCCTCGTAGAGCTTCTGGCGCTCGGTGAGCGTCATCTCACGGGTGGCACCCGGTTGACCATCGCCGCCAACTTCGTCGTCCGCAATCTGTCCGCCCTTCAGTTGGGCCTGGATGTCGCGGATGTCCTTCTCGATGTCCACGACGGACTCACGGATCCGTTGTTTGAACTCCGGCGTCTTGGCCTGGAGTTCTTCGTCTGAGAGGCTCTGCAGCTTCTCGTATTCGGCATTGACCTGAGCAACAATGGGCCAGAGCTTCTTCAGCGCCCGGTCATTCTTGTCGCCAAAAACCTTCTTGATGATGTCCAGCATATAACCTGCCGCAGCCGCGCCGCGGCGAATATGGGAAGCGGACGGCGAAAATGGCCATCCGCGAAATGTGTGCGTTTCAGGGCGCCTTCGCGCCGCCGATCCCGACGGCAAGACCTATGCCGTTTTGCAGCATTCTGACACGCTGTCAGGCTTAAAATCGTTCCCCTGCCATGCAGTCCGGAATGCCCGGAGAACCGAGCTTCCGGCTCCCGGTATGACCGGCTCAATCGAGAATTCCGCCACCGCATGAATCCCCGCCTCGGCTTTCTGCTCGTCCTGATGGCATTTGCCGCTCCTGTGGCGGCCCAGCCGATCGACGCGACAGTGTTTTCGGTGGTGACCCTGGACCCGGCCGCTCGCGGCTCCGCTCTCGGGGGCGCCACCTCGGCGCTGCCCTCCAGGGACGTGATTTCGATGTTGGAGAACCCCGCCCATCTGGCGCCCGGGATGCACAATCAGGTGGGCGTTTCTCTCCTCAATCACGCGTCTTCCCTCAAGACGGGTGCGGTGGCTTTCGGCCGTTCCTATGACTCGCTCGGGACATTTGGCGTCTCCATGCGCTTTCTCGGCTGGGGTGATCTGACACGCGCCAACGCCGCGGGAGAAGAACTGGGCACCTTCTCAGCCGGAGAGTTCGTAATGACTGTGGCCGGGTCCCGGCCGCTCTCCGAAAAGGCGCGCTACGGGGCTTCGCTCAATTGGCTTCGAAGTGGTATCGATGGACAGGCGGCCTCGGCCCTGGCCCTGGACGCCGGCGTGTTTCGCTACGATGCCGACCAGCGACTCGGGTTGTCCGCCTCTGTCCACAATTTGGGCGTGGTGCTCTCCTCCATCGGCGAGTCCTCGGACCAACTGCCGCTGGACCTCCGTCTGGGCATCAGCAAGCGACTCAAATATCTCCCACTCCTGGTTTCCGTCACGGCGTGGGACCTGACCGACTTCGGCGACGATTCGGGTACGGCCACCGTGCTGGACAACATCTTCTACCACCTCCGGCTCGGAGGAGAATTCCAGTTCAGCGACAATTTCCAGGTGCGATTCGGCTATGACCACCGCCGGCACGCGGCGCTGAAGATCAAGAGCCGACTCGACCTGGCCGGTGTCTCATTCGGGACCGGTATTCGCGCCAAGGGGGTCTCGTTCGACTACGGGTTCAACTCGTGGTCGTCACTTGGAGGACTGCACCGGATCACGGTTTCTACGGGGCTATAGCCGGCGGCAACGGTTTAGGGATGTAGGCATCCGTCTTCTTGAGCCAGTCGTCCAAGAGACTCTCCAACTGGCCGGCTACCGATGGCCTCGCGCCGGCCAGATTATCGGTTTCGCCTGGGTCTGTGACCACGTCGTAGAGTTCGAGGGCCCCGGTCTCGTAGAAC
>JABDJZ010000375.1 GCA_013003255.1 Rhodothermales bacterium | reverse complement strand
AATCGCGCTCTCTCCGGACGAATCCGTCCTGTACGTGGCCAATTCCGACCCGGAGCAGGCCATGTGGGTGGCGTATGACCTGTCACCCGAGGGGACGGTGTCCGGGAAGCGTGTCTTCGCCGATGCCACTGCCAGCGTGGGTCAGGAGAACCCGGGCTTGCCCGACGGCCTCAAGGTCGACACGGAGGGCCGGTTGTTTGCCACCGGTCCGGGCGGTGTCTGGGTGTTGGACAAGAGCGGTGCCCACCTCGGGACCATCAGGACCGACGGGGCGACAGCCAACGTGGCATTCGGCGAGGATGGGTCAACCCTGTTCCTCACCTCGAACCAGTACCTGGCCCGGATCAACACCCGGACGAAAGGCCTCGGATTCTAGTCGATAGTCCGGATCCGGATGTTTCGGTACCAGACGGGATCGCTATGGTCCTGAAGGGCGATGTGACCTGAGTCCCGCTTGCCGTACTCCGGGTGGTCAACCCACTTGCTGTCCGCCACACGGGCGTTCCAGTCATCGCTGTACCGCTCGTAGCTGACCACCTTCGTGCCGTTGAGCCAGTGCTCGACGTGGTTGCCGTGGGCCACGATCCGGGTCTCGTTCCACTCGCCGACAGGCTTGACGGCCTCCGGGTCTGCGGGGTGGACGTCGTAGTTGGCACCCGCCAAACGGTCCTCGCCAAACTGCGCATCCGGATGCGCCAGGTTGTCCAGGATCTGGTACTCAGGGCCGGTCATCCAGGGGGCGCCGAACTCCTCCGTGGCCCGGTACATGATTCCCGAGTTGCCCGCCTCGGAGATCTTCCATTCCAGCTCAAGGACGAAGTCCCCGAACTGCTCCCGTGTGATGATGTCGCCGCCATCCCCGCTTCCCGGTACGAAGGCCAGCGCGCCGTCCTTAATCATCCAGGCGGCCGGCATGGTCTCACGGTTGAACCCGCGAAAAGCGTCCAGGGAGGAACCGTCGAACAGGGTTACCCAGTCGTGGTCGCCGGCGTCATCATCAGCCATCATTGCTGCGTGTTCTTCGGCCGACATGCCTGCATGATCTTCGCTCATGGTCGCTGCGTCATCGGCTTCCGCGCATCCCATCAGGGCAACGGCAATCATCAAGGTGAGGAGACGGGTCATGCGTAGTCTGCTTTCAGTTTCTCGTGGAGGTGTTCCAGAACCGCCCGGGACTGCCGAATGCCTTCGTATTCGTCGACTTCGGAGCCTTCGAACTCTATCCCCACCCATCCCCGGTAGCCGGCGTCCAGGGTGATGCGCATCAACCGCTCGAAGTCAATCGGGTAGCGCGTGCCGGCCCAGTCCGTCCGGAAGTGGGGCCCCTCCGGATCAGCGGAGAGGATGTGGGTCTTGAAGCTGACGGCCTTGGCGAAAGGCATCAGCTCCTCGGTGCCCTGGTAGAAGTCGTACTGTTCGCCGTCGCCGATGTCCCAGTTGCCGAAGTCCGGCAGGGTCCCGCATCGCGGGTGATCCACGGTCTCCATCACCTCGGCCAGCCAGGCGCCGTTGGACGAAATGCCGCCGTGGTTCTCAACGATCACGTTGATGTCCTGCTCGGCGGCCACCTCGGTGAGGCGGCGAAGCCCGTCAGCCGCCAGCGCTTTCTGCGTATCCCAGTCACCTTCGCTCTGCGCGTTCACGCGAATGGAATGGCAACCCAGGAATGAAGCGGCGTCGATCCACCGCCGGTGGTTGTCGATGGTCTGCGTTCTGGCGGCATCGTCGGGATCGCCGATCCGGCCCTCGCCATCGCACATGATGAGCACACTCGTGACATCATTGTCCGTGGCCCGCTTGGCGAGTTCGCGCAGATACTCCTCGTCTGTCCGCCGGTCGGTGAACAGCCCGTTGACGTACTCGATGCCGCCGATGTCAAACTCCTGGCGAGCCGCTACCGCGAAATCCAGGGGATCCAGCTCACCCGATCGAATGGCCCGGTGCAGGGACCACTGGGCCAGCGAGATGGCGTAGAGACCGTTGCCGGTCATGGCAGCGGCAGAACCCGCAGGATCGGCGGCACCGCCGGAGCGGGCATCGGCATAGCCCTCCTTCAGATCCTTGGCGGCGTCACCGCAGGCCGCTACAAGAACGCCGGCGCCGGTGGCCACCACGGACTGTTTCAGAAAATCCCGTCGTCTCATGCGTCCTCAACCTCGACCTTGTCTTTGAACGTGAACATAAAGAAGAGCATGATCGCCGCGGCAAATGCTGCGGGGATGTACCAGAACTCCTGCCACTGCGCGTTGGTGAGGGCCTCGGAAGTCCCCAGGAACGCGTTGAACAGGTTGCCGGCCACCTGGGCGCCGATGAACATGCCCAGCCCGTAGGTCACCAGTACCAGCATGCCCTGGGCCTGGCCGCGAATCTCCGGCGTGGACTTCTTGTCCACGTAGATCTGGCCTGTCACGAAGAAGAAGTCATAGCAGACACCGTGCAGCAGGATGCCGATCAGGATCATCCAGAAAACGCCGGAGGGCGCGGCGAGGGCGAACAAGACGTAGCGAAGTACCCACGCGCCCATGCCGACCACCAGCATCCACTTCACGCCCAGCCGCACGAAGAAGAGCGGCATCAAGAGCATGAACACCACCTCGGACATCTGTCCGAGTGACATGGTGGCAGCCGGGTTGGAGGCACCCGCCGCATTCACAAAAATGGGGGCGAAGTTGTAGTAGGCCGCAAGTGGTACCGAAAGCAGGAACGACGCCGCCAGGAATACCATGAAGGGCTTGCTCTTCAGGTGGTTGAAGGCATCGACGCCCATGATGTCCCGCACGGAGACCTTGGAGCCCTTGGCAGCCGGCGGCGTGTGCGGCAGGCTGAAGGAATACACGCCCAGCAGGACGCTGGCAATGGCGGTGGTGTACAGCGGGAGCGCGGTTTCATCCGGAAGCGCATCGCCCGTAAATCCACCCAGCACGAAGCTGATGAACAGGCCGGCAACGATCCAGCCGATGGTCCCGAACACGCGGATCAGCGGAAACTGCTTTTCCTGATCATCGATGTGGTGGAACGCCAGCGAGTTGGTCAGGCCCAACGTGGGCATGTAGCACAGGTTGTACAGCGCCAGCAGACCGATGAAGAGCACGGGCGTAGCCGTGGTCTGCGGCGTGATGAACATCACGATGCCGCCCAGAATGTGCAGGACGCCGAGCACCTTCTCCGTGGCGAAGTAGCGGTCAGCCACCAGTCCCAGGAAGAAGGGCGAAACGATGGCAGCCAGCGGGTTCACCGTATACGGCCAGTGGGTGAGGTCGGCCATGTCCATGGCCGTCATGTAATTACCGATCGTGACGTACCACGCCCCCCAGATAAAGAACTGGAGGAACATCATGATGCTCAATCGGACCGCGGTCGAGGAGGTATTCATCGCCTGAATGGAGGTGGACGGCCCCCTATTTATGGACGGGGGAGCCCGAATGCCAAGTGTTCCATGCGCTCAGCGCAGGAACGTGTAGGTGTACTTGGCCAGCAACGTACGGCCCTGCGAGAATGGGAGGCGGGGACGGTCCAGGTCACGCATGGTATTGTACCCCTCGTTGTACACCAGGTAGAAGTCGTTGCCCTCGCGCGGGTTGAAGCGGAATCGGGCGTTTGCGAGCACGGCATTGCCGGCGGAGTTGTACTGAACAAAGGCGGAGAACGTCACCTTGGTATTGAGCATGAGGTCCGCACGTCCCTGCACCAGGTGGGAGTCGAAGGACTGGTCCCGCTCGCCAAAGCGGATGCGGTTGAACTGATACGTCCCATTGACGGCCACCCGCTCCGAAATGCTCCAGACCGGCGAGATCTCGATGCCGAACAGATTCCCGTCGTAGAACCGACCCCCTTCAAGGCTCGAACTGAGCTTTAACGCCTTCCCACCGGGCGTCTCAATCCCCGCTTCTGCGGACGCAAAGGTGTACTCGCCCGGGAGGATCTCGGCGTCATCGGACAGCGAAAAGCCCTCGAGGAGGTTTTCGTGGTCGATCTGGATGGCGCCGCTCATGGCATACTGTGACTGAAAGCCCACGCCGCCCTCGAGGGCGGCCTGGACGGTTCCGAACCGATCCTGCTCGCGTTCAAACCATCCGTCGACCCGACCCCCAATCTGCCAACTCTGCAATTGTGTGTCCGCCTCGGATTGCCAGCCGTACCCCAGACCGCCGTTCACCTGGATGTAGTTCTCGCGCAGCTGAAATCCGACGGCCGGATTGTAGTCCGCTCCGGCGCCACCGACTCCGGCCGAATACAGGAAGCCCGTGGACCGGGCGCGTTCCAGCAATATCCGGTAGCGGGCGTTGGCAGCGTCGGCGAGCGTGTTCTCCGCACCCGTCTCAAACGTCTGGGCCCAGCCAAAGCGAAGCAGGTCATCGCCCACGATGTTCAGCACTCCGTCCACCCCCAGCGATACGTTGTAGTCCCCGTCCTCATCAATGCGGGAGGTACCTATTCCCCCGAGGTACGAGTTGTTGTTGATCACGCTTCGCTTGAGCCGAAGGACCCCGAAGTTCTCGGACGGCAGGCCCGCATCGCGCCCGGTCTGCAGGCTCAGAAGCCCCAGGTCCCATTCGCCCACACGGCCTACCACGCGCCCGCCACCAAGCAGCCGGACCTGTTCGCCACCTGCAATGCCGATGCGGCGGCTGTAGAAGACGCGATCGAAACCGCCAAAGGAGAAATCGAAGTTGCTGGTTCGCTCCAGGAAGAACTGCCGCTTCTCCGGGAAGAAGAGTGAGAACCGCGTCAGATTGACCTGCTGGTTGTCCGCCTCTACCTGGGCGAAGTCGGTGTTGACCGTTGCGTCCAGCGTAAGGTTGGAGGTCAGCGAGTACTTGAGATCCAGGCCGGCGTCAATGGTAGGGGTGTCGTCCCGTTCGTAGGCCGTCTCGGCATCATTCAACAGATAGGCCTGCCCGAGACCTGCCGTCACGAATGGCGTGATGTACAGCGGCTGGGAGGATGTGATGCCCTCAAGCGTCCTTCGCTCTCCCCTGGACGGTTTCAGGAAGCTCCAGAAACCCCAGTCATTCCGGTTCCCCGGGTAGTGATACATATGTCCACCATCGGCCCGGTACCGGTATGCGCTGATACCCATGACCACGGGCGCGTCGTCATCGGGGGTCTCGAACCGCAGCGATGACCAGGGAATGCGGACCTCGGCCTGCCATCCGGTGTCGGACCGTGAGACCAGTCCGTCCCAGAACGTATTCCAATCCGTGTTTACCGAGCCCTCGTCACGCGCGTCATCGGTGAACTGGGCATCGATTCGGGCACCGGTGGGGTAGAGAACGAACGCCGATTGCGTCTCGAAATCGTTGAACGAATCAATGCCGATCGCAATCTGATCGTCGCGATCGCCCCAGTCATCCCGCCGGTAGGTGGTTGCCGTTGCGGGTTGGGTGTCCGCATTCACCGCGGAGAAATACAGATAGGCGTCGTCGTAGGCCACCCGAAGCTCGGTGTGGTACTCAACCGGACCACCCCACGTGGGCTGAAATTGAATCAGCGGGAGGGTTGGGATGCCATCCCAGCCCGGATCGCCCGCGACCACGCCGTCAAAGGTGATGGCAGCTGGCAGTCGAGGCACTGGGACCGGGGACTGCGCCAGGGCGGGTGTCGCCAGGGTCAGGACAGCAAGCAGCGCAACGGTGAATCCTGATCCCTTCATGACCTATGTCCGCTAGTTGTCCGCGCCGTTGAGATAATCCAGCGTGAGATTCAGCATGGCCTTCACGCCCAGTTTCATCCCGGCCTCGTCAATGTGGAAGTCAGGCGTGTGGTGCGAGGGCGTGTCTTCCTTGGCCTGGCCGAGCGGCTTCCCTCCGAGGAAGAAGTACAGTCCCGGGACCTCGTTGGCAAAGAAGCTGAAGTCCTCCGCTCCGGTTACCGCGTCAATGAGCTGTACGTTTTCCGCCCCCGCCGCTCGCTCCAGGGAAGGGACCATGCGTGCCGTCAGTTCGGGGTCATTGAAGGTCACGGGGTACGAGGTGGAAAGCGGAATGGTTACCTCCACCCGAGCCCCCATCGCATCGGCAACGCCGTGGGCCACGTCCCGGATGCGCTGGTGAACCAGCTCCTTGTCGGAGTCGCTGAAGGTCCGGATGGTGCCCACCATCTCAAGCTCCTCCGGAATAATGTTGGATCGAACGCCGCCGTGGATGCTGCCCACCGTGACCACAGCGGGATCCCGCGTCAGTTGTACCGTGCGGGAGACGATGGTCTGCAGTCCGTTGATGATCTGTGCTGCCGTGACCACGGGGTCAATGCCCATCCACGGCGCAGATCCGTGGGCCTGCACGCCATGCACCTTGATTTGGAAGTCCTGTACACCGGCCATCAGGCCACGGGGCCGGTAGCCGATGGTACCGATGTCATTCTCCGCCCAGATGTGCAGCCCGAAGATGGCATCCACATCCGGGTTCTTCAGCGCGCCTTCCTTGACCATGAGTTCTGCCCCGCCTTCCTCACCTTCCGGCGGGCCTTCCTCGGCCGGCTGGAACAGGAACTTGACGGTGCCCCGAAACTGGTCCCGGTCGGCGGCCAGGATTTCCGCGACACCCATCAGGATGGCCATGTGCGTGTCGTGCCCGCAAGCGTGCATCACGCCGACTTCCTGTCCGCGATATGTGGTGGTGATCTCAGACTTGAACGGTAGGTCGCCCCGCTCCACCACGGGTAGTCCATCCATGTCGGCCCTCAGTCCCACGACAGGGCCATCCGAGGCGCCGCGGAGGATGCCGACAACTCCGGTGTGGGCCACGCCGGTTTGCACCTCGATGCCCAGGGATTCCAGATGTGCGGCAATGACGCCAGCCGTTCGAAACTCCCGGTTTGACAGCTCCGGGTTCTCGTGAAAGTCCCGCCGCCATTCGATGACCTTGGGCTCAATGGCATCCGCCGCGGCCTGGACATCCAGATCCTGGGCCGTCGCGAGGCCCACGGGGAGGAGGAAAGTGAAGAGCAGGGCGCGCACGGTGCAGGAACGGTTCATCTGGGGAGCGATGGTTTGGTGGACTCAGCCTTTGTTGGATTTCCGGGAGGCCAGCCAGGCGTCGACGGAGTACTTGCCGGGTCCGATGAAGACCAGTCCCATCGCTACAACAAGGTTCTTGAAGGAATGTCCGGGATTGCCGTTGCCGGACAGGTGGTGACCCAACCAGGCAACCAGCATGGTGAATCCAAGCAGCATGGCCGCGGGCCTGAAGAGGAACCCGACGGCAATGAAGAGCGCGAACAGCGTCTCCGAAAGCATCGCCATGAAGCCCCAGAACTGGGGTGCGAAGTCAATGCCGAACTGCGCCATTGATCCGCCCAGTCCTTCCCAGCGCTCGGGGCCGCCGGTCAGCTTTCCCCATCCATGGTAGTAGATGAATCCAAATCCGAAACCGAGTCGGAGAATGAGCAGGCCTTCGTCTTGATACTTCTGCAGTCGCTCCAGAATCATGGTGCTGGTGTCGGGCTGTGCCCGGGGATTAGTTGAAGGTGTCGCAGGTCTGATAGTCGCCGGAGCGCAGGCCGCGGGTGAACCACTCCTGGCGCTGCTCGGAGGAGCCGTGCGTGAAACTCTCGGGTTGAACCCGTCGGCCGGCCATGCGCTGGAGGCGGTCATCTCCGATGGCGGCCGCAGCACGCAGACCTTCCTCAAGGTCTCCCTGCTCCAGGAAATCACCGTCACGGGCGGCGTAGTGCGCCCAGACTCCGGCGTAGCAATCCGCCTGCAGTTCGACGCGCACGGAGAGCGCATTTGACTGTGTCTGACTCATCCGGCCCCGCATTTGCCGGACCTGATCGTGAACGCCGGTCAGGTTCTGGATGTGGTGTCCCACCTCGTGGGCAATCACGTAAGCGGTGGCAAAGTCGCCGGAGCCGCCCATGCGGGCCAGTTCGCGAAAGAATCCCAGATCCAGATAGACCTGGCTGTCTCCGGGGCAGTAGAACGGGCCGGTCGCGGATGAGGTGTACCCACAGGCGGATTCGACCCCATCCGTAAAGAGCACCATGTCGGGTGCGCGATACCGGCCTCCGGCCTCCTGAAAAATGCGACCCCAGGCGTCCTCCGTGCTGGCCAGGACCACGGATGCGCGTTCGGCTTCCTCATCGCCGGCCACCGGCGCAGACCGCTCGGTGGGTGCCTGGGGCATTACGGCACCGGGTTCACCCACCAGATTCAGGAGCTGGGTTGGGTCGACACCGAGCAGAAGCGCCACGATGATCGCGATGATGGCGAATCCTCCGCCCACCTTTCCCCCGCGTCCGCCGCCGGGCATGCGGACGGGACCCCGCCGGCCGGATTGGCCCCGTCGGTCCTGAACATTCGTACTCTTGCGGCGACCCTTCCAGCGCATCGGCTCCTCAATTCTGGCGAGCCTCAAGAATACGGCCTGCGGCGAAAACCTCAGTGGGCCTCGGCCGGACTCGGAATCTTCAGCGCATTGCCGGTCTCCAACAGCGTCTTCAGCCCGCTCAGAATCGGGTTCCAGCCGGACTGCACACTCTGGAAGGTCTTGGTTTCGGACTCGAACCCATCGTGCGTCAGTGTCAGCTTGCAGACGCCGCCCAGGTCCTGCAGTTCGTACACCACGCGGGACGCGGCGTCGCCGTTGCCGAAATCGAAGGAATGGACGAGTCGGTGCGGTGCCTCGATCTCCAGGATCTCTCCGGTGATGGCCGTACGCTCCGTCCCATCTGCGTAGCGGTAGACGATGTCCGATCCCGCCTGGAAGTCACTCTCCACGCGTGTTCCGTAGTAGAACTGCTGGGTGAAATCCGGATCCGTGATGGCCTGCCAAACGGCCTCTGCCGATGCGCGGATAAAGACCTCGTAACGATGCTGAAGCTGATTCATGGGGGTACCCTCCAAAGTGTACTTGAGACCGTTAAGCGCTGCTGCCCATCGGCGACTGTATTGCGACAACCAACGGTCCTGGATGGACTGGATGGGAACCGGGTTGAGGAAGTGCCGCTTGGCGGTACCGTCGGCAGTCACGGTCAGGAGATGCGCATCCATCAAGATCTTGATGTGCTTTCGCACGGCGAATCGTGAGATGTCGAAGCGCTCTGCGATCTCTCCCAGCGTGATGCCGTCGCTCTCCCGGACTACGTCCAGGATGCGCCGCCTGGTAGCGGACGCCAGCGCCCGGTAAATCAGGTCCTCATCCGGCTCCATGTCGATATGTGACGTTTTGGTCACAAACAAACAATAGCCATCGCCACGAGCAGGGTCAAGACGCAAGGTGACTTTTTGGTCACATTAGTCATCGACACGATCCCAAACCCATTGTTCACCAACCATGAGTTCGCCTGCTTCAGCTGCCGCCAGGAGAGCTTCGACAACCTCTTCGGAGGTCTCCGCATCCTTCACCGAGTCGTAAAAGTCATCGGACACCCAGCTGACGGTCATGGTCGCGTCATCGGCACGCAGT
>JABDJZ010000363.1 GCA_013003255.1 Rhodothermales bacterium | reverse complement strand
CGCCTGCTCTTGGTCGATGACGTGGTCACGACCGGGCCTACGATCAATGCGGCGGCCCGGGCTCTACTTGGTGCAGGCGCTGCCGAGGTATGCGGGTTGAGCGTGGCGGTGTCGCGTCGGCCGGGCGCGCCTTGAGGCGCACGGGTGGCCCGGGGTCAGCTTGTGGCCTTCCGCCGGGAGTCTGCCAGTGGCCCGCTGCCAGGCGTCACGACGCCGCCGCCCGATCAGGCGCCACGGCACAGGCCAGATCACATTCGGCCGCCTCCGCGGCGTCGTTGGTCGCTACCACGACCACCTTCCCCGCACTGCGGTACTCGTCGATTACCCGGCGCACAATGGTTCGGCCCTCCTCGTCCAGATTCGAGGTCGGCTCATCCAGGATCAGTACGTCTGGCTCCCCCAACACAGCTGCGGCCAGACGAACACGCTGAACCATGCCAGATGAGAACGTAGTCACCAAGTCGTCTTCCCGGCCCACCAACCCGACCAGTCGAAGGGTCTGTGCTATCCGGGCCTCGCGGTCATCAAGTTGCCTGGCCCGTGCGATGAACCGGAGGTTCTCGACCGGCGAAAACTGGGCATACAGATTCAGGTAGGGTGCCACAAGTCCGGTACGGAAGGGTCGCTCTTCCTTCGGGATCTGTACACCATCCACGGTAAGGGACACGCTACCGCGGGTCGGTCGAAGGACGCCTGCCAACACGCGGGCCAGCGTGGATTTTCCGGAGCCGTTGTGCCCCGTGATGGCCATGCTCTGCCCCCCGACAACTTCCAGGTCCACACCACGAAACACCCGGCGACGCCCATAGCGCTTCTCCAGTCCGCTGGCGCTGAGAGATATCATGTGGGGGGCTCCGGTGGTGCGTGAGGCAGCAGAAACTAACACCGACCGGACGCGCGTGCCCCGAAACAACGGAATCGAACGCTTCGTTCTTGCGAGCCACTCACCTCCCGCCCCAAATGCCCCGATTTGCCCTCCTGATCCTGTTCGTTGTCGCCCTCGCCGGCTGTGCATCCGAAGATGCTGCCCCAGCGCAGCGGGTCTTCTTCGAATCGCCCGCGGATGGCGCTACCGTCCAGAGCCCATTTGAGGTCACCATGGGAGCCGAAGGCATTGCGGTGGCCCCGGCCGGCACGATGGAGGAGAACACCGGTCATTTCCACATTGTGGTGAACGGACCGCTGGTGCCCGCGGGCGCCGTGATTCCGGCCGATTCGCTCCACCTCCACTATGGAACGGGCGCGGCGTCGGCCACACTGGACCTCCCTGCGGGCGAACACGTCCTTCGACTCCAGATGGGCGACGGTGCGCACATGGCCATTGAGGGCCTGAGTGACCAGATCACCGTTACGGTCGAGTAGCCACCCGACCGCCGGACGCTGGTGACGGATCGATGAGCCGGTTGGACATGTCCGTCCTCCCGTGCCGACCTTTCGTTCCCACCCTCGCTTCCAATGCGCTTCCGAATCGCCCTGGGCTTCGGCCTTAGCCTCGTTCTACTTGCCCTGGCTCTGAAGCCCGGGCAGGCACCCCGCTGGGCCGAACCCGCGAAGGTCCCCAGTGAGACGGCGTGGCTGCAACGGACCTATCCCCATTTCCAGGCATCGCCCCTGGCCTACCGGGATGCGCTTGAAGCCAAGCGGGATCTCAGGCTGGCCTCCAAGGATGCGCAAACAGGGTCCTGGGAGTTTGCGGGCCCCACCAACATCGGCGGGCGGGTAACGGATCTGGCCATCCACCCCGATCGGCCGCAGACGCTATACGCGGGCGCCGCGACCGGCGGCGTGTTCCGATCCGACGACCTGGGCAACTCCTGGACGGCCATCTTTGATGAACAGCCGTTTCTGGGAGTCGGCGACCTGGCTATCGCACCCTCGGACCCGGACGTGATCTATGTCGGCACGGGCGAGGCCAACGGCGGACACAACAACTACGCGGGTGGCGGACTCTATCGATCGGTTGACGGCGGTACCAACTGGGAATATCGGGGACTGGCCGAGACCGTCAGTATCGGCCGGGTTCTGGTGCACCCGGATGACCCGGAGCGGCTCTGGGTGGCGGCAGTCGGCAGCTACTTCGCACCGAGCCCGGAGCGCGGCGTCTACGCCAGTTCAGACGGAGGACTCTCCTGGGAGAAGACCCTCTTCGTCAATGACTCCACCGGTGTGGTGGACCTCGTCATGCGTCCCGACAATCCGGACGTGCTTTTCGCTTCGTCGTGGCAGCGGGTGCGCCGGGTAACCGGGTCCCATCTATATGGCCGCTCGAGCGGAGTACACCGGTCGGTGGACGGCGGTCAGACCTGGGAGGAGTTGGGCCCGGACCGGGGCCTCCCGCATCCCAATGACCACACGGACCAGTCGGGCCGGGTTCGCTTCGGCCGCATCGGCCTGGACATTTCGCCCAGCTTCCCGGAGACCGTCTACGCCTATTACACCAACGGATCCGGCTTCCTGGGGCTCTTCCGATCCAGCGATGGCGGGGATTCCTGGGATAACGCCCACCCCACGCGCTCCATCGTCAACGAGGCACGCTTTGCCTTCAGCTGGTTCTTCGGACAGGTCCGCGTGGACCCCGTCGATCCGGCCAAGGTCTGGGTGCTGGATACCCATATTGCGTCGTCCGATGATGGCGGTGCCACGTTTGACGGAATCGCCGGGACGCACGTGGACCACCACGCGATGATCTTCCACCCGTCGAACCCGAACGCCATCTTCGAGGGCAACGACGGGGGTGTAGCCGTTTCCATCAACGGGGGATTCTCCTGGGAGCGTCTGGCACCGCTGCCCATCACGCAGTTCTACGAAATCGCCTTTGACCCGGTGCGCCCGGAGCGACTGTTCGGGGGCACGCAGGACAACGGGACCGTCTGGACCTCCACGGGGGCGCTCGGGGACTGGAAGGCCGCGTTCGGCGGGGACGGCTTCTACGTGCTTCCCATCCCGAATGACGGTACCCGGCTCTACGCCGAGTCACAGTGGGGAAATCTGGTCCGGGTTGATGGGCTGTTCGGCAATCCGTTTCCCTTCCCCATCGCCGTGGGTACCGGCATACCGGACCTGTCCGTGGAGCGTCGCAACTTTGCGACGCCGCTGGCGATGGATCCGTTCGACTCCGACATCCTGTACTACGGCACGTACCGAATCTGGCGAACCGAGGATGGCGTCTCGACCAATTGGCAGCCCATCTCCGAGGACCTGACCCGCGGGACCGAGGTGGCCAAGCTCGGAACCATTACCAACATCTCCGTCCATCCGCTGGACGGCAACGTCATCTGGGTGGGCACGGACGATGGGAAGGTCTGGGTCTCCTCCGACTACGGCAGTTCCTGGTCCGACGTCTCGGCCAGCCTCCCGCATCGATGGGTCACGCGCGTGTATCCGGCCCCGGATGACATCGCCACCGCGTACGTAACCTTCTCGGGCCTGAAATGGCGCGATCCCCAGCCGCACGTCTTCCGGACCCGCAACCTCGGTCGGACCTGGGAGGACATCTCGGCCGATTTACCGGACGCTCCCGTAAATGCCATTGCCGTCGACCCCGCGCATACCGAGCGGATCTTCGTGGGCACCGACATCGGCATGTTCGGCAGCCGCGATGATGGGGTCTCCTGGCTTCCCCTCGACGGAGACATGCCGGCCGTCACGGTCGCCGACCTGAAGACGGACGCGTTTGGGCGACGGTTGATAGCCGGGACCCACGGCCGCGGCATGTATACCTACGACCTTGACCAGTTTGCCCCCGAGGCGGTGGACAGCAACCCCGATCCCGCCGTTCCCACAGGCCTGCAGGTCGAGGCGGCCTTCCCGAACCCGTTCCAGGACATCACGCGCGTCCGGGTATCCGGCACCATTCGCGGAGCGGCCGTTTACGATGTGCTTGGACGTCTGATTGCGATTCCAGAGGTGCGCCCGCTGACGGCAGCGGCAACCCTGGTGGAATGGGATGGACGTGACCGATCCGGAGAGGCGGTCGCCAGTGGGCACTACCTGGTGGTGGTCAGCGGGACCGATGGGCAGCAGACGGTCCCGGTTGTTCGGATAGACTGAGGTTGCCTGCCTCTGCGCGTTACCACCCTGGCGGCGCGGTATGCGGGTACATGTTCGGCACCTCGGGATCCAGCAGACCAGCGGTGTTCCAGGGCTCGATGGCCCGCGCCATCCACTCCCGAAATCCCGGTCCGTTGACTTCATCGCCTGCGCGGATGGCCAACTGGCGCAACGCCGGAACGTCCGCCCCCAGAAAGTCAGGCATCCGCGACGCAACTTCGCTCATCCGCAAACGCTCGACGTGGATGCTGGCCGCGAAGTACACCATGGAGGCAACGATGAATGCCTCGAAGTCCTTCGCCGCATAGCACGGTGCCACCATGGCATCGATGTGATCCAGTTCGCGCAGGGTCGCCGCGCCCGCATCCGAGAAATCCTCAACGCCCGCCTCCAGCAGGCGCGCTAGGCGCTCGATTGCCGTGAGCGAGTGCGCAATGCCCGTCGAATGCAACGGGTCCACGAAACCTGCAGCCGCCGGCAGGAGAATCCAACCAGCCCCCCCGGCCCGGTCCACCCGCCGCTGCAATGGGCCCGACCCGGACCAGCCCCGCGAAGGCCACACCCGCTTTGCATCTGCGAACTGCCTTTCCAGAGTCGGATAGCGCCTCAGCCAGTCGGCCGGCGCGAACTCGCCGATACGGGGCCCGACAATGCCGACGCTGGTCCGGCCGCTGTCAAAGCGCAATTGCCACATCCAGCCATCCGGGGTCACGTGATGCTGCGCCGCCTGGTCTGCCGGGATGGGATAGTCGTCGTCAGGCGACCCGACCGATGCCTGCCAGGTGGGCAGGTCCTCAAAGTGGGCGAAGGCGGCAGAGGTCCGCGTCCGCATGGGCGGTCCGGCGGTGACATCCAGGTGCCTGGTGGCGAAGTCCCCGGAGCCGGTGGCGTCGACCAGGAGGCGCGCTTCGATCCGGGTGGCAGCGGCGCGGGCGCCGAACGGGGGTGTTGATACCGCGGCATTGCCGAACCCTGGGCCGCCCAAGCTCTCAGCGCCTTCGACCCCAAGCTGCCAGCACCCGCCAACCCGTTCAACCTGAATCACGACGGTGCGCGGCATCAACAGTGCGCCCTGCGCGCCCGCCAACTCAAACAGGAAGGCATCCACGTCCGACCGGAACCAGTGGGTGTCACAATTCAGGGCATCCCGGGAGGCCGCAACCAGAAGTTCGTTGGCGTGCTTCGTTCCGGGGGACCACGGACTACCGGGTTGGTGCGCGAAATAGGAAAAGCCCCGTTTCGGCCCGACGCCCATTTCCGGGAAGTGCTCCTTCCACGTTCCGTAGCGTGCCAGGTGGATCAACTCCGGCAACGCATAACGTTGGCCGAGGGCCGCCAACACCATGTTGCCCGCCGGCGTGGATGATTCTCCGATGGCCATCCGGGGATGCGCACCGCGGTCGATCAGCACCACCGAGAGGCCGATGCGGCGCGCGATCGAGGCGAGCAGGGAGCCTGCGAAGCCGCCCCCGACAATGGCCAGGTCAACCCGCATGGCACTCCAGACAGGCTACGGTCGGCAGCACCGTCTGGCCGTGGTTGATGGCGCCCATGCGT
>JABDJZ010000362.1 GCA_013003255.1 Rhodothermales bacterium | reverse complement strand
GTCAACGCGTGACATCCTGGACTTGCTGCCTCACTTGAAGGGGTGCCTGGTGGGTGCCGACATCGTGGAGTTGAATCCGGACCGCGACCTCAACGGAGTCACCGCCATGGTGGCCGCCAAGTTTGCCAAGGAGTTTCTGGCGCTGCTGGTGGCGGACTCGTGAGGAGGAGGCGCATCCGGAAGGTCACTCAGAAGGCCCATTCCCTGGCCTGGGGGACCGTGTTGGCAATCCTGCTGGGAGGCGGCTGCGCCGGAACTGCCCAAACCGACGCGCCGCTCCGGATTGCCTCGGCCGCCAATTTCTACGCCACGGCAGTCCAGCTTGCCGAAGCCTTTGAGACCGAGCAGGGCGGCGAGGTGGAGGTCATCTCCGGGTCCAGCGGCAAGCATGTGGCCCAGATCCTGGCAGGTGCGCCATTCGATGTGTTGCTGTCAGCTGACACCCTTCGGCCGCATCTGCTGGTGGAGCGTGGCGTGGTTGAGCGGGGCGAAACGTGGGTGTATGCGGTTGGCAGGTTGGTGGCCTGGGTGCCCCGCGTTCCGGTCCATGTTCTGTCCGATGCATCCGCACTGGGCCCGCTCAGCGCGGAGGATGTACTCCGCGGTGCCGCTGGCCGCATAGCCATCGCAAACCCGGACCTGGCCCCGTACGGTCGCGCAGCCACCCAGGTGTTGGATCGCCTGGGATCCGGCATGCAGCGCGTGCGTGGAGAGAATGCCTCGCAGGCCTTCCAGTTTGTGTCTGCGGGCAGCGTGGAGGCCGGTCTTGTAGCATTCAGTCAGGTCCGCGACGAGGCCCGTGGACAGGTTTGGGTGATTCCTGACTCGCTGTACGATCCCATCGTCCAGGGGGGCGCGGTGCTTTCGGACCATCCCGCCGCCGAGGCATTCCGTAGGTTTCTGGACGCCCCCCGACAGCGTTCCGTGCTTGAGCGGGCCGGCTACCAAGCACCCCATCCATGAATCCAGACCTGCAGGCCGCCCTGGTGACGCTCCGACTGGCCGCGATCACGACCGTGATCCTGCTGCTGGTCTGCTCGCCGCTGGCGTGGTGGCTGAGTCGCACGCGAAGCCGCATCGGCGTGGTGGTTGAAGCCGTAGTCGCCCTGCCGCTCATTCTGCCGCCCACCGTCCTTGGGTTCTACCTCCTGCTCCTCCTTGGGAGGCAGGGACCGTTGGGTGGGGGAGGTCTGGCGTTCACGTTTACCGGACTCGTCATCGGGTCCGTGGTGTATTCCCTGCCGTTCGTGGTCCAGCCGCTTCAGGACGCCTTCCGCGCCGTGGATTCGGAGTCGTTGGAAGTGGCCTCGACGCTGGGTGCAGGCCCCTGGGACCGGTTCTGGAACGTGGCGTTGCCTCTGGCGCGGCCGGGCTACCTGACCGCCGCTGTGCTGGGGTTTGCCCATACGGTGGGCGAATTCGGCGTCGTGTTGATGATCGGTGGCTCGATTCCCGGGGAGACGCGCGTGCTTTCGATTGCCATCTATGAACACGTCGAGGCCATGGAGGTAGCGCGTGCCCACGCCGTGGCGGCGGGCCTGCTGGTCTTCTCGTTTCTCTTGCTGTTGGCCGTCTATTCGCGGGGTGGACGCTTCCGAGCGCTTCGTGGCACCGTTCAACCCGGGGCGCGCCTGTGACGATAGCGGTCAGGCAGTATATCCCCGGCCTCCTGGATGCCGAGTTGACCATCCCGGGTCGCGGCATCACCGGCGTGATCGGGCCTTCCGGTGCCGGGAAGACCCTGCTGATCCGGTCCATGGCCGGCCTCGAGTCCGCTGACGGACACGTACGGATGGATGGGACTACGTGGGATCGTGCGGTGGCCCCCCACGAGCGCCAACTCGGCGTGGTCCTTCAGAAGCCTGGACTGCTGCCTCACCTAAGCGTCAATGGCAATCTGAAGTTCGCGCTGGATCGCAGGGGCGGACGGGATGGCATGTCGATTCGGGACGTGGTCGGGCTGCTGGGCATAGAGCACCTGCGGGAGCGCAGGCCCGATAGACTGTCGGGCGGCGAGACCCAGCGCGTGGCTATTGCCCGGGCGCTCCTGACCGCTCCTCGTCTGATGCTGATGGACGAGCCCGTTTCTGCCCTCGACGGTGCCACCAAGGCGGAAATCCTGAGGCTGCTTCTGCGTGTGCAGCGGGAGACGGGCGTTCCGGTGCTGTACGTCTCGCACGATCTCGACGAGATTGCTCGCATCGCCGATCACCTTGCGTTGCTGGAGTCTGGCCGAATCCGCGCCTCCGGCCCGCTGGCCGAGATGCTGACGCGTCTGGATTTGCCGCTGGCGCACGCATCCGAGGCAGAGAGTGTACTGCAGGGCAGGGCCGCCGCGTACGACGAGCACGCGCGGGTGCTGGATGTCGACACCGATGCCGGAATTCTGCACGTCGTCTCTGACCCACTGGCCCTGGGGACCGACGTCCGCGTTCGTCTTCGGGCCAGAGACGTCTCGCTGTCCCTGGACCGGCCCGGACACACCAGCATCCTGAACGTCCTCGGTGCAACGGTCGCGGAGGT
>JABDJZ010000357.1 GCA_013003255.1 Rhodothermales bacterium | reverse complement strand
CCCACTCCTGCACGAACCCGCTGGCGCGCGCCTGCGCCAAACTGACCCGACGGACTTCCTTGTTGCCGCCCGCCATGATGGCGTTGGCCCGGTCCTGGATCATCCCGGTGGTTGCCGAATCGGCAGGCCCGCCCGTGGGTGGGTTGTACTTGAATCCTCCGTCGCTCGGCGGGTTGTGCGAGGGCGTGATGACGATTCCATCGGCCTGGCCCGATGCCCCGGAGCGGTTGTGCTCCAGAATGGCGAAGGAGATGACGGGGGTTGGCGTGAAATCGCCCCCTTCGGCCACGCAGACATGTACGGCGTTCGCCGCAAGGACCTCCAGAGCCGTGGCATGGGCGGCCTCGGAAAGCGCATGCGTGTCCATCCCGAGAAACAGGGGACCCGTGATCCCGGCCTGCCGACGGTACTCGCAGATGGCCTGGGTGGTGGCCAGGATATGTGCCTCGTTGAAGGTCTGCTTGAGCGACGTACCCCGGTGGCCCGACGTCCCGAACGACACGCGCTGCGAAGGCTCCGAGGGATCGGGCCTGCCCGTGTAGTAGGCCGCCATCAGCTGGGGAATGGAATCCAGGAGATCGTACGGGACGGGCGTCCCTGCGAGTTCGTGCGCCATGGTGTCGATGGATGGGTGCAGTCCAGAATTTAGCCTCGCCGCAAGCCGTGGAGGTTGGGCTCCGGGTGAAGACTGGACACAGGTTGTGGGGCGCCTTCCGCGCCTGCCGCCATTCGTTTAGATTCCCACCCGGTCAAACAGCGACGAATCAGATGAAGGTCCTCGGGATAGACATCGGTGGAACGGGCATCAAGGGTGCCGTGGTTGACGTGAAGCGGGGCGAACTGGTGACCGAGCGGCACCGGATCCCCACTCCGAAACCTGCCACACCATCCGCCGTGGCCAAGACGGTCGGGAAGCTGGCGCGGCATTTTGACTGGGATGGTCCAATTGGCTGCACGTTGCCCGCACGCATACAGAAGGGCGTAGCCAAGACGGCGGCCAACATCGACCCGACCTGGATCGATACGCCCGTGCGGGCGCTCTTCCAGGAAGTCACCAAGTGCCCCGTGGCTGTCCTGAATGATGCCGATGCCGCGGGCGTGGCCTCCATGGAGTTCGGGGCAGGACGGGGGCGAAAAGATCTCGTAATCATGATCACGGTCGGCACGGGCATCGGCAGCGCCATGTTCTACCGGGGCCGCCTGATTCGTGGCTCGGAACTGGGACACCTGCAACTACACGGCGACTCGGCTGAGAAGTACGCCTCGGACGCGGTCCGCAAGAGCCTGGATCTTACCTGGGCAGAGTGGGCCGGGCGTTTCCAGGAATACCTGTCCCACGTCGAGTTCCTGTTTGCCCCGGACCTCATCATTCTGGGGGGCGGCATCTCACGTCCGGCCAAGACCGCTCGATACTGGTCACTGCTATCCACCCAGGCCGAGCTGGTCCCGGCTATTCTGGAGAACGAAGCGGGCATCATCGGCGCGGCCGTGACGGCCCGGAAGAAGGCGCGCAAGCGGAAATAGACGTCGCTACCGCCGGATGGTCACCCGGTCAGGCACCACAAAGGCGCCGTCAAATGATCGCGACACCATCGCCAGCAGTTCTTCCGCGTCCTCCCGGCTGGCCAGGTCACCGATGCGAATCCGGTAGTACGGCTGCCTGAACATGCGGTAGACCTTCATCTCAGCGGGCAGATTGCTGTCCGGGGACAGCATCTGGGACCGCGACGCCCACCAGTTCCGCAGGTTCGCTTCCGTACGCTGTGCTTCCGCAGGATCCAGCGTAGCCAAGACCTGAACCCGGTAGCCAGCGATCTCTGCCTCCACGCCGGCATCGGCGCGATTCTCCATCAGCTCCGCCGGGACGTCGTGCTTCCACTCCTCGGGCACGGCCATCGCCTGGTCCTCGTATGCGGAGGCGTCAAAGGTCTCGTAGTCCGCATGGACCACGGGGAGGTTTGGATCCGGATTCACATCTTCAGGCATCACCACCTGACGGCTCCCGCCGCAGGCTGCCAGTACCAGCACCAGACCCAATGACAGATAACGCATCAGTAGCTTCCCGATCCCTGTTCTCCCTTGACGATGGCAACGGACGCACTCGCGCCTATCCGGGTCGCGCCGCGGGCAATCATACGCTCTGCGTCCTCCTTGGATCTCACGCCTCCGGATGCTTTGACGCCCATACGTGGACCCACGGCGTGTCGCATCAGGGCGATATCGGCCTCAGTGGCGCCACCGCTGGCGAATCCGGTTGAGGTCTTGACGAAGTCGGCACCCGCATTCTGCGCCAAAACGCACGCGATAACCTTCTCGCGGTCATCGAGCAGCGCCGTCTCCAGGATGACCTTGACGATGATGCCTGACGAAACGGATCGCGCCGCAGACACGACGCTCCGAATGTCATTCTCCACATAGTCGTACCGGCCGCTGCGCATCATGCCGACGTTGATCACCATGTCGATCTCGGTGGCCCCGTCCCTGACAGCGCGCTCCGTCTCGGCGGCCTTCGTCGAACTCTGGGTCATTCCGTGAGGAAAGCCGATCACGGTGCAGGTGGCCACGGGCGTGCCCCTCAGAAGTTCGGCAGCCAGCGGGACGTAGCAGGGACTCACGCACACGGAGGCAAAGCAATACCGCCGCGCCTCGTCGCAGAGTTCGCGGATATCGGTCTCGGTGGTCTGGGGCTTGAGTGCCGTGTGGTCAATCATCCGCGCAAGCGGCGGCGCAAGATCACAGGCGGAGAACCCCGCATCCTCGGGCCGATCCGCCCGGACCCCGAACCGGGAAGCACCCGCGTCAACCAGGGAATCCAGGTGCCGCCCCGGCGCCGTGCGTCCACTCCCGGCGGTAGCGCGGGAATCTGCGACACTACCG
>JABDJZ010000328.1 GCA_013003255.1 Rhodothermales bacterium | reverse complement strand
GGCATCAACTTCCGGCGCGAGATCCCACGAACCAGCGAGGTCATCGAGTGGGCCATGGTTCCTCGGACCGAACGTCGTAGTGGATACGTGGCGCGCTATGGGAGGTTGAGCGGCATCGCCAATGTCTCCCCGGCCCGCAACGTCCAGATCCTGCCCTACTCCGTATCGAGGCTGGACTCATTCGAAGGTGACGTCGCCGGTGAGCGAACCAGCAGCCGCGATCTGGACCTGGGACTTGACCTCAAGGTGGGTCTGACCAGCAACATCACCCTGGATGCCACGGTGAATCCTGACTTCGGCCAGGTGGATGCCGATCCGGCCCAGCTGAACCTCACCGCATTCGAGACCTTCTTTGATGAGAAGCGGCCGTTCTTCGTGGAGGGCGCGCAGATCCTGAACTTCCGGACGGACTTTGATGGCAGTTTGCTGTACACCCGCCGGATCGGGGCCCAAGACCCTATTATCGGGGCGACCAAGATCACGGGACGAACCAACAGCGGACTCTCGTTCGGTGTCCTGGGCGCAACCACCGGCGGAGATTTCGATCCGTCAAACCTGTTCTCGCTTGTGCGTGGTCGACAGGAGATCGGACGATTTTCCTACGTGGGTGGAATCCTGACCGCCACGGACAGGACGGATGACCAGATTCGGGCCTACACCACCGGCCTTGACTGGGATCTTCGATTTGGCGGCAATCGCTATCAAGTAGACGGCTTTCTTTCGGCCACAGACCGCAGCGGTTCAGGTCTCGAATCGCGCCAGCGTGGAATCGCCGGTTCGCTGGGACTGGACCGTATTTCGGGGACCGTGACCTGGGGTAACAGCTTCCGGTTCTTCTCTGACGACTTCAATCCCAACGACCTCGGACGCCTTCGCCGCAACGACTTCATGCGGTTCTCGTCCTCGGGCAGCTACCAGATCAATGGGGGTCAGCCGTTCAAGGGATTCGTCCGGGGCAGCCTCCGTGGATTTGCCTGGCAAAGCTGGTCCTATGCGGAACGCATCAACCAGGGCTTCGGGATCAACCTCAGCACCAACCTGGTGGCAGATGGCTTCCAGCGCATCGATATCCGATACGAGGCCGAGAATCTCTTTGGCGGGTATGACCTGTATGAAACGCGCGGAATGCTTCCCTACGCCCGTCCTGTTGCGCACAGCATTCGCTCCTCATACCGAACGGATTCCCGGAAATCCTGGAATTTCGGCCCGTCGCTCAACGTGGAGCGGGATGCCAAGGGCGGATTGGATGTCCGGACCTCGCTGGAGGGGCAGTGGAACGCCAGCTCTCGGCTGGATCTCTCTGCGGAACTCGGCATGGCGCGTTCCGAGAATCGAACGGCCTGGGTATCCAACGAGGCCATTCGCCTGACTGACGGCGCCCACCAAATCGGCTCGTACGCCTCGGATCCCGCGGATTTGGGTGACGACGAGTGGGTCCCGCTGACAGAAACCACCGGTTTTGACGTCCTGGGCCTGGACGAGGGGCAGGCCGGTCACTACTCCATCTTTGGGCAGCGGGATACCCGCTCCATGGACATCACGCTCCGTAGTAACGTGACGTTCACTCCTCGGCTCAGCGTGCAGTTTTACGGGCAGCTGTTTGGTGCCCGGGGCCAGTACGACACGTTCAGCGTGCATTCGGATCAGGACACACTATCGCCGCTGGACGGCTATCCCAAGGGACACGACTTCTCGCTGTCCCGCTTCCAGACCAACATGGTGCTGCGATGGGAGTATCGTCCAGGCTCTTCCATCTTCCTGGTTTGGAGCCAGTCACGCGGCGAAAGCCTGAGCCTGGACCCGCTGGACCAGATCTCGGCCTCCCCGTACGATACGCGCAGCCTGTCGCAGCTGGCCGATACGTTTGATCTCTTCCCGGCGAACGCCTTCCTGCTCAAGATCAACTACATCTTCCTGCCGTAGGCGGAGTGCTCGCCGGTTAGGTGGTCGGAACCTGCTGAAAAGCAATGCGGACCTTGAGCCGCCCCTCCTCCTGGGATTGATTCACCACGACCTCGCACATCCCCGGCAAGCGACCGACCGAAGATGGTCTCCTGTCACCACGCCTGCGCAGATGTGGTGCTATGTGGTGCCGTGTGCTGTGACACGTGCGCAGGCCCTGCCGCAAAGTGGCGTACCGGGCACGGTCTTGGAATCGGCCGCGGCCACTCTCGATTTAAGCCGGATAAGAAAAAAGGCACTCCCGCCGTCGCGGAAGTGCCTTTTCCATAAAGGGCGAAACCCTTTTTCTATGTATAGAGCCTCTGGATGAAGCCCTTGTACCCAAGGTCTTCCAGGTCCCACTGCGCCCTGACGGCCGCGTTTCGGTCCTGAAAACGCCGGAAGTTGACGCGATACATTTTCCTGCCTTCTGCCGAAATCTCCTGCACCCAGGCGTCGGGGATCCTGGCTGTCAGTGCAGACGCATCTGCTTTCGATTGATAGGTCGCTACCTGGAGGGTGAACTCACCCTGACCGACCGAATCCGCGAGGGGTTCGGATACGGCGGCCCGGCCTCCGGTGGAGGCCACGAGCAGGATTGCGATGAACAGGATTTTTCGCACGTCTGAGGGGGTTTCACTTTAGGGATCAGCCAAAACCGGCCGTCCTTAAGCGAAAATGCCTAGCGAAGACTGCGGAGAAAGCTCTCCACGCCCTGATCCGTCAGGCTCCGCTGGGCGGTCCGTGCGGAAGGCTCAGCGTCGAAGCTTCGGTAGTAGACACGGTAGGCCGAGGCACCTGCATAGTTCGTGACGGACTGAATCCAGGCACCATCGTGCCGTGCAGCCAGTTGCTGTGCGGATTCCCGTGACGAGAAGACGCCCAACTGCAGCGTGTAGGCGCCGGTAGCCGGCGTCGAAGTGACGCTTACGGGCGTCGTTACAGCTGTCGGAACCGCCGAGGAAACGGTGTCACCAATCCGAACGCGGGCAACGCCCGTTTCGAGGAGACCTAGATCCCGTGCAGCCGCGCCGGAAAGATCAATGACGTGTCCAGGGCCGGAGACCATGCGGTCATTGACGCGAACCTGGATACTGCGGCCGTCATCGGTGCGGGTTACGCGGATGAGCGTGCCGAAAGGGAGGGTTGGGTGGGCCGCGGTCAGGGCCTCGTGGTCATAGGCCTCTCCACTGGCAGTGGTCAGGCCATGGAAGCCGCGATTGTACCAGCTGGCGTAGCCGACTTCCACATCCTGTGCCAGCGCCGGAACGGCGGTGAGGACGATTAGAGCAAAAAGGGTGAGGGTGCGTGACATGACGAAGGGGTTGTGTCTGTGCGTTTCGCCTTCGCCCGTTACCATATTCGTGCCGTGAGCTGAGGCGTCGCGCGGATCCCGGTGCGGCCGGCCCGGCAACTCCTCATTATCGCCCCACAGCGGCTGTAATAGAGCATTTCAGGACGGCTCCGTCGCGTATGCCGCGTCGGGAACGGTGTTTGTCCCTGTATGGAGGTGCCCGATATCGGGCCTTCTACCCTGAACATTTTTCCTCTCAATGACCGCGCTTTTCCGCCTTCCCGCCATGACCCGCACCCCCTTTCTTGCACTGCTCACGGTTCTCCTGGTCTCCGGATGCTCGTCGACTGGTTTCGTTGCCTCGTGGAATGACGGCGCCGACAGTAGAACGGCTACCAACGCCCAGGGCGGCTGGGGCACGAACGTCGCGCCGAACGGTCCATCGACCGACGCACCGACTGAAGCTCCGGTAACGGAGGAAGAAGTCCCGGCGGGAGCCTGCTACGTCAAGGCACCCAAGCTGCCCTCAACTGCCGATAAAGTCCAGGTGCTCAAGCGCCCGGAACGCCGCGTGCTGGGCACAGACGTGGTTATCCCCGCTGAGTATGTATCCGTCGCCGCCTTCGATGACAGCGCCGCCGGCTTCGCGTGGCTTCCAAGCATTTGTGAGGACGACGCGGACAGCCGCCTGATCATGCGGGTACAGCAGGCACTGATTGATCGCGGCTACGACATCGGAGCAGTCGACGGTATCGACGGCCCCTCAACCCAGGCTGGTCTTGAGTACTTCAAGCGCGACAAGGGCGTGTACGGAGACGGTCTCACCTACGAGGTGCTCCGCGCCCTGGGCATTAAGCCTCAGACCAGTGGAAACGGGTTCGCCGCGACGCACAGCGGGGGCTCCCCTACCCTCTGAGCTCCGTCCTCAGGGCGATTTCGCTAAGAACGGCCTGAACCCGTACGCATTCGCCAATGTCACCGGAGTAGACGCCGGCCTGACCACTGTTGTGGGCCTTAAGCGTGAGTGAAGCCGCCCGGCGCATCGAGCATCCGGTAGCCTTCATCACTTGGAGCACCACCTCGTCAAAAGAGTGGATCTCGTCATTGAACAGAATGACGAACCAGGGCGCGCCAAGCGCGACTCCCTCCTCCGGGGCCTCGTCTACCTCTACGGCAACGGCAATCTGCTCTTCCATGCGCATCACGCCGTCTCCAATTCGGTGACCCGAATGGCGAAGTCCTCCATGACTTCATTGGCCAACAGTTTCTGACACGCCTTGGTGGCCATGGCCTCGGCCGCATCCGCATCGGAGGCCTGCAGTTTCAGTTCGACAAACTTGCCGATTCGAACGTCGTCAATGCCGTCGAAGCCCAACTGCTCAAGGGCATGGGAAGTGGCTTTGCCCTGCGGGTCCAGAATGGATGAGCGGAGCGTAATCTCGATGGCGACGTGAAAATGCATGGGCCGATAGGCAGGTGATCCCGGAAGATAGGCCGCGTCAGCTGCTTTCTGAGACGTTCTCGGACGCTTTCGCGTCTTCTTTTTCATTCCCGGCCCGAAGCGCATGTCCAGCCTCGGCAAAGGTCCGCCAGATGGAGAGGGCGATGTACGAGAGCAGGATCAGCAGGACGCCCTGCCTGGGGACCACAAGCATCACGAGCAGGGCCACGGCATACATGATGGCTCGGCGTGGCTCGCGGCGGAGCAGCTCCGTCGACGGCTTGGGAATGGCCTCGAACCGAATGGGGGAAATCATCAGGACCGAAAGGAAAATGATGACCGGCCCCAGGAACTGGATCTGGGTGGTGTCGATGCCCGGCAACCCGTCCAGCCACTCCGCATTGAGGATCAGTGCTACGATGACCATCGCCTGACCGGGGATCGGGAGTCCCACAAAGTCCTTCTTCTCCACCCCGGCAAAGTTGACGTTGAAACGGGCCAGTCGGACCGCGCCACAGATGGCCGGCAGGGCAGAAACCACAAGGCCCAGCGCGCCGAATTCGCCCAGCGCATACATGTACACGATGAACGAGGGGGCGACCCCGAACGAAACGATATCGGAAAGGGAGTCGAGCTCGACCCCGAAAAGGCTGGTCCCGTTGGTCAGGCGCGCCATCATCCCGTCCAGCAGGTCAAAGAATGCCGCCAGGACGATGAGCCAGGCTGCGTTTTCAAACCTCCCTTCTGCGGCCTGAATCAGCGCCAGAAAGCCGCTGAACAGGTTCATCAGCGTAAAGAATGACGGGACCGTCGTGGGCGGAATGCGGCCACGGACCCGACTTCCGGTACGCTCCCGGTGTCCTTTCAGACGCCGGCGAATTCGAGCCTGCTTGAGGCCCCTGTCCTGGTGGTTATCCGCCATCGCTGTCGGAAATCAGGTGGCCCAGGATGGTCTCGCCGGCAACCACGCGGTCTCCCACCTCTGCGAATACGGGAATATGTGGCGGCACGATGATGTCCATCCGCGAGCCGAATTTGACGATGCCGAATCGTTCTCCCGCCTTCAACGTGTCACCCACGCCGACGTGGTAAACGATGCGTCGCGCCACCGCGCCGGCAATCTGCTTGAACAGTACCGGCGTTCCGCTTGTATGGCGGAGTCCCAGTTGGGAGCGCTCGTTCTTCTCGCTGGCCTTGGGATGCCATGCCACCAGGTACTCGCCTGGAACGTACTGGTCATATTCGATCACGCCCTCGGCAGGCGAGCGATTCACGTGGACATTCAGCGGTGACAGGAATACCGATATGCGTCGAGCCGGGCCCTTCAGGTAGAGCGGCTCCTCCTCGAGGACGATTTCGACCACCTTGCCATCAGCTGGAGCCAACAGCAGGTGCCCGGCATTCTCCGGCGGCGTACGGGACGGATCGCGAAAGAACCAGAGCGTGAAGCCAAATACAAGGACCCCCAGGACGGTGAGCAGCAGGTGACCGATCATGCCCAGCTGCAGGCCCAGCAGAATCAGGGCACCTCCGATGAGGGCGGATGCGGCAATGAGTGCGTATCCCTCGCGTGCGAACATTCAGTCGACTGATTGGGGTGGCTGGGGCGAAGGCCGTGAACAGGAAACTACCTGTTTCGTTGCAGGCGTGCTTCTGGAGTTCTCGATGCGTGTTTCCCTACATACCCTCGGCTGCAAGCTGAACTTCGCCGATACCGGATCCATCGGTCAGGCCTTTGAGGCGCGCGGGTTTGACACCGTGGCCTTCGGCGAAACGGCCGAGGTGGCGGTCATCAACACCTGCACGGTGACGGAGCAGGCCGAGCGCAAGTGCCGCCAGGCGATTCGTCGCGCACTCAGGGCCAATCCTGATGCCTTCGTCATCGTGACCGGTTGCTATGCGCAACTGCGGCCCGACGACATCGCGGAGATTGAGGGCGTGGACCTCGTGCTTGGCACGGCTGAAAAGAATCGGGTCTTCCATTATGTCAACGAATTTGTGAAGCGGCCGCAGGCGGAGGTG
>JABDJZ010000314.1 GCA_013003255.1 Rhodothermales bacterium | reverse complement strand
CTGCGTATCGGCACCCCACGGATCCATGGGACCGCCACTACCACGAATTCGAGGAATGGCAGTTTGACTGGCTGATGGACAAGGCCGGCTGGGACATCGTTCGAAAGGAGAAGTGGAAGAGTCCCATTTCGACCGTCGGTTTGCGTCCGCTGCTGCGTAGATGGTATCCCCGTTACCTGGCGGTCGAAGCCATTCGGCGCTGACGGACCGTGCGCCGGGTCCTCTACATAGCTTACTACTTTCCGCCGGCCGGTGGCCCCGGGGTGCAACGTTCGCTCAAGTTCGTGCGGTACCTGCCGGATCACGGATGGATGCCCACGGTCATTTCAGTGAAGCCCGAGTCGGCAGCCTGGCCGGCGGTGGACCCTTCCATGCTCGTCGAGATTCCCGAGGCGGTGAAGGTCGTCAGGACTCCCTCCCGGGATCCCTACGCCGCCTATGCCCGGTTCAAGGGAAGGGCGAAGGCGGACACGGTTGGAGTCGGCTTCGCGGACGCACAGGCTCCCGGAGCATTCGAGCACCTGGCCCGATTCGTTCGGGCAAATCTCTTCCTGCCGGATGCCCGACGAGGCTGGGTTCGATTCGCAAAGAAGGCCGTCAGGGAGTGCCTGGAGAACCAGAGCTACGACGCCGTGGTGACCAGCGGGCCGCCTCACTCCACGCACTTTGTCGGCCGCTGGGCGCAGCGGGAGTTCGGGATTCCCTGGCTGGCCGACTTTCGCGACCCGTGGACGGAGGTCAGCTACTACGACCAACTGCCGTTCCTTCCCTGGTCCCGCTGGCTGGACCGAAGATGGGAGCGTGGCGTGCTGTCGGAAGCCCGGTCCGTGGTGACCGTGTCCGAGGCCGTGGCGGCGCTGCTCCGGGAGAAATCCTCGCGCGCAGTGTCCGTGATCCCGAACGGGTTCGACCCGGAGGATCTGGCAGGCATTGAACCTCGCCGGGGGGAAGGCTTCCGATTGGTGCACACAGGGACGCTGGCGGAATCCCAGAATCCGGAGATGCTCTGGCCGGCCGTCCGAACCCTCAGGGATCAGGGCCTCGATCTCCGCATCCACTGCGTTGGCCGCGTTGACGCCTCCGTTCGGGAGTCCATTCGGCAGGCCGGACTTGAGGAAGCATTCGAGTTCACCCCGTACGTGCCGCATCGCGAGGCCCTGCGATACATGGCCGGCGCCGATTGCCTCCTGATGTGCGTCCCCCGAACCCGGGAGTCGGCCGGAATCCTGACGGGCAAGGTATTCGAATACCTGGCTTCGGGTCGCCCCGTTCTCGGCATCGGGCCGCCGGATTCCGACCCGGCCCGGCTGATTGCCCAGAGCGGCGCAGGTATCATGGTAGCCTACACGGATCCTGATGCGATGCGAGCGTTTCTCCACACGAAGTCCGCGGCCGAATCGGACCATGCCCGCCCGGACCCCAGCTATCTTGAGCCGTACACACGCCAGAGCCAGGCCGGCACGCTTGCCGGCGAACTGAATCGTATCGCTGAATGAAGATCATTTCGGTAGTCGGGGCCCGGCCCCAGTTTGTAAAAGCGGCCGTTGTCAGCCAGGCCGTCCGGAGTCGGGGCATTGAGGAAGTCCTGGTGCACACCGGGCAGCACTACGATGAGCGAATGAGCCAGGTGTTCTTCGATGAGCTCGAGATCCCGCGGCCCGACGTCAACCTGGAGGTTGGATCCGGGAGCCATGCGGTTCAGACCGGCGGAATGATGACGGGTCTCGAGGCCCTCATAGAGGAGAACGGCCGGCCCGATTGGGTGCTGGTCTACGGCGACACCAACTCGACCCTGGCAGCCGCGCTTGTGGCCTCGAAGCTTCACGTCCCGGTGGCCCACGTCGAAGCGGGCCTGCGATCATTCAACCGTCGCATGCCGGAGGAAATCAACCGCATCGTGACAGACCGGCTGTCCGACATCCTGTTTTGCCCGACACCAACGGCTGTGGAGCACCTGGCAGCCGAAGGCGTCGAGCGGGGCGTGATCCTTTCGGGTGACGTCATGCTGGATGCGACGC
>JABDJZ010000254.1 GCA_013003255.1 Rhodothermales bacterium | reverse complement strand
GATTCGCGGGCCGCTCGCGTGCGACCACCTTCGTAGTCATCGTAGAACGACGCCGGCATCGGGACATCCTCGTCCACATAATCATCGATGTGCTCCGGCGATGGCTGCCAGTTTCGGTGCGGGGCCTTGTGCTGGTACATCAGCATGAAGGGCTCTTCGTCTTCCCGCTGATCCAGCCAGTCAAGTGCCAGGTCCGTCAGAATATCGGACGTGTAGCCCTCGACGATGGTTGTATCCGTCTCGGTGCGGATCGGCGGGTTGTAGTAAGGTCCCTGCCCGATCAGGACCTGCCAGTGGTCAAACCCGGTCGGCGCACTCTTGAGGTGCCACTTGCCGATCATCGCCGTCTCGTAACCGGCCTCCTGAAGCAGTTTGGGGAATGTCAGCTGCGACCCGTCAAACTGCTCATTGTTGGTGAGCTGCCCGTTGGCGTGGGAGTATTTGCCCGTGAGAACCGTGGCGCGACTTGGGGCGCAGATGGAGTTGGTTACCAGACAGTTGGTAAACAGGAGCCCGTCCTCGGCCAGTCGGTCAATGTTCGGCGTGCGGTTTATGGCGGATCCATAGGCGGAAACCGCCTGCCGCGCATGATCATCCGAAAAGATGAACAGGATGTTCGGCGGACCGGACGGCTCCGGTTGACAAGCCGATACAAGGGTCGCCAGGACCACAGTCAGGAGCAGGGTCAGGCGGTGGATGGAGTACGGGCGGGCAGATGGAGTCATGGCACTGTATATTTTCGCAACCAAGTCTGCCCCCCATGAGCCTGGACGAACGTCTGGACGATCTGGCTTTTCTCTACGTTGGCCTTGCACACGGCTCAGATGGGCGGCTGCACTTCAACGAGTTTACGCAAATAGCTGACCACCTGCGGCGATGGCAGCGACCCTCCGATTCCCGCGACGTGCTCGAACTGGTTGAGAACGCCATTGCCAACTACGACGCGAACCGTGTTGAGGACGCCGTGGTCCGACTCGCAACGGGCCTTTCGGGGCGCGAGCGGGCCGGAGTGATGGAGGATCTTTCCGAGATCGCGCTGGCGGACCGTCGGTTTCTTCGCGAGGAGGCCGTCTACATTCTTTGGGTTTCGCGTCGCTGGGGCATCGGCCAATCCGATGCCAGTGGCTCGTTCTCCACCGTTCTCCGTGCCGCGTTGGCCGGCTTCTGAAATTGATTGCATTCGAATGACCAAGATCTCCCGACTGGTATCCATCCTGCTGCTGGCCTGTCTGGTGACAGGCTGCGTGAGCACCAAGAAGCGCTACGAACGCGCGATGGCCCACGAGCAGGCGGACGAAATCGTGCAGGCGGCCGAGGCCTACATCGAGGTCCTTCGCTCCGACCGCGGCTACGAGGACGCCGCGGGGCGCCTACACGCCACTGGCTCCCGGGCTTTGGCCTTCCTATGGGATACGGCGGCCGATCTTGAATCCACCGGCGCCTTTGAGCTGGCCATCACTGAATTGGACCGTATGGCGTCGATTCACGACGGTGCCGGGGACGTGGGTGTCCAACTGGACCTGCCCTCCGATTTCGCAGACCGACGGCTGTTCTACCTGGAAGCCGCCGTGGATACCGCGATGCGGACGGCGGATGATGCCGCAGCAGCAGGGAATCTGGAAGAGGCGCTCTCGGTTCTCAGCCGGATCCGGACGCGGTATGACGTCCCGGAAAGTCGCCAGAGTGCACTGGACCACCAGTTGGGATCCGTGCTGATGAACCTGGCCCGCGCGGACATGGATCTGGGACGTTTCAAGTCGGGGTACGACACGGCGTTGCGGGCGCTGGAGATCCTCGATCCGTACGACGATGAGTTCGAGGAAGGCGCACGCGCCCTGGCTGCCGAGGCGCTGGAGCAGGGAATCCGGGGTCTGGCACTCGTGCCGTTCGTTCCGAGCGATGTCTGGCGGCGGGCCGCCTCAGATGATCTGACCTCTGATGTGAACGACGCCATTGCATTCGGCGAGATGGGCCGGCAGTCGGAGTTCATCGCCATTCTGGATCCCGGCCAGACCCGTCGTGTAGCCCGGGCCATGGGGCTGGGCGGCAACCCGCTGCGGCGCGCAGACTTCCGCGAGCTGGGCGAGCAGGTGGGAGCTGACTACGTGCTCGGTGGTGAGTTGACGGGCTTCACCCGGAACGAGCGTGTTCGGCGAAACAGGACCCGGGATGCACGCACGCGTGGGCGAGGTGGCGTCGACACCACGTACACCTGGCAGCAGATCGACATCACTATCGAGGGCACGCTGGCCTATCGCGTCTATGACCTGGTTACGGGAGACTTCGTGCTGGAAGGGAGCATAGAGGGCGATGCGCGGGAGCGGGTGGAGCGTGGCACCTATCCAGGCAACTGGCAGTCACTGGATCTGACGGGCAGCGAACAGGCGCTGTTCGATCCCGAAGAGTGGGCCCGCCAGGAACGGGTGCTGGCCATTCAGCTGTCCGATCAACTGGCAGAAAGGCTGATGCGCCGGGTGGACGATGGGCTCGTCAGACTGATCGACTGACTCGAGGCCTAGCGCTCCCGCTGGCGGGCGTCGCCTTTTCCGGTACCGGAGGCGTACTCGTCCTCGGGCACCTGGAGGTATGGGCCGGCCGCGGCAACCTTCGTGTCCACACCGGCGGCTGAGACCTGCACGCCGGTCCCGGTCGTCTCCGCGTGACGGGCGCCGCCAGTAGCCATCGCACGCTTTCGTCCGAGCGCGGCCAGTTCCTCCACAAGGTCCAGGGACTGCTGGTGCATCTTTGTCCCCATTGCTGAGACCCCGGTGCGAGCGGCACCGACGAGGACCGTCACAAACGAGATCCAGGCGAAAAACGCCGGGAATCCCGACAGGCTGAATGCCTCGAAAATGATCGGCAGTGCGATGATGCCGAAAACCACCGGAAGGATGTAGAAGGGAATCGCAATGGTGGGATTTCCCCGAAACAGTTCCAACTCCGTCCGCCCATCCCGATAGGTGGCGATAAGGTGGGCACGCTTCCCGTCCTGCCCCCGGGACATCCACTGCCGCGTGCTGCCGCGCCGTTCGGTCTCTCCGGTTTCCTTGTACTGACGACGAAGAATGGCCAGCATTTCCTCCCACGTATCGTCTGAAAGGGGTCCGTCCACAGACCGAATCAGGGTGGTGGAAAGTGGACCACCCCAGAGGTTCTTCTTCAGGGCCTCCTGATCCGCCTTCAGTTCCATGGCCGCGGCCACGACCAGATCAGGATCTATGCCCGAATCGGATGCCAGCTCCTGGATTTCGTCCAGCGAAAGCCCATAGGAACTGGTCTTACGCTTTTTCCCCTGCATGTCGGCGGCGCGCTTGAGCACGCGCCCGATCTCTTCTTCAGAGTAGATCCGGTCAGCCATGGGGGATGTCGAATTCTGGAGTGGCAGAGGCGGTCTGGTCATCCGCCCGTACGCAAGATACTCCAATGGTGTCGCATTGGTCGTAAACTTCGGGACCCAACACATCACTCGACCAAGCCCGTGAACGCACGCATTCTCTTCCTGAGCCTGATCCTGGCCGCCTGCACGGCCTCCCCGGAAGCTACCGAAATTGCCGATCCGACCGTCCCCACGCCGGACTTCGTGCTGACCGCAGACCAGACCCACAACAAGTTCAGTTCGGCCATTCCGGCCGTTGTGCGGGTACCCTCTGGAAGCGTGATCGAGGCGTTCACTGAAGAAGCGTCCGACGGGCAATTACTTGCCGACGCCTCCCTGGAGGACGTGGTCAACCTGGACTTCGAGCCCATACATCCTCTCACGGGCCCGGTCTACGTGGAAGGCGCCGAGCCGGGCGACATCCTCAAGGTGACCCTCCACGAAATCGAACTCGGCGAGTTTGGCTGGACGGCTATCGTTCCCGGTTTCGGATTCCTGGCCGAAGAGTTTCCCGATCCGTACATCAAGACCTTCGAGTTCCAGGACGGGGACGTAACAGCGGACTTCGGCGACGGAATTCGGGTACCTCTCAAACCATTCCCGGGAGTCATGGGCGTTGCACCGGCCACGGACGAAATGCTCTCCACGATCCCTCCGAGGGCCAACGGAGGTAACATGGATGATCCAAACATGGTGGAGGGCACGACGGTCTACTTTCCCGTGTTCGTGGAAGGGGCACTGTTTTCCATAGGCGATACGCATGCAGCTCAAGGCCTTGGCGAGGTGTGTGGCACCGCCATTGAGGCACCCATGCGCATCGTCTACGAGGTCGAGGTCATCAAAGGCGCGTCGCACATCCAGGAGCCGCAGTACGAGACCGAGGAGTACTACGCCGTGACCGCGTTCGCCGAGACCATCGACGAGGCAGCGAAGAAGGCCACGCGCTACATGATTGACCACCTGGAGGCCACGCGTGGCATGTCAAGGTCTGACGCCTATGCGCTGCTGTCCCTCGCCGGCGACCTGAAGATTGCCGAGGTGGTGGACGTTCCTCACATGCTGGTCACCATGCATCTGTCCAAAGCGGTATTTGACTCCTGACAATGCCGCTTGTCGCGGGGCTCTTCGACCTGTCGATCGTGGATGGCCCTCGGGTCCAGAAGTCCGTATTCACCAGCTTACTCTAGAGGACTTATGGACGGACAGGTACACATTGTAATTGGCGCCGCGGGCGGCATTGGCTCAGCTGTTGCGCGGATGCTCACCAAGGCGGGCGCCAGCGTCATGCTTGCGGGGCGGACCGAGGAATCACTCCGGAGCCTCTCAGCCGAGACCGGGGCCTCCTGGATGGCCTGCGACGCGAGGAGTTTCGACCACGTCAAGGCGCTGGTTGACGGCACCATCGAACACTTTGGA
>JABDJZ010000247.1 GCA_013003255.1 Rhodothermales bacterium | reverse complement strand
GGTCATAGTGGACGAGGCCGTCCTCGGTCAGTACGTCGCTCAGGACCTGGGTTAGGGCGGCGGTGTAGTCTCTTGGAATGAGCATGGCCGGCGCCAGGAGGGCGGCCAACAGGAGGGTTTTTGCGGTCATGCGCTTCTGTATCCGGGCTGCGTCGATGTGTTACGTACTTCGAGTCCCTTTCACCTATTTGCGCCGCTCCGGGCCGGACGACAGGTGAGTCCCACCTCTTTCGTGCTACAACGTACCTTCCGAGTCGTGACACAACCGGGTTCATGACAGAGATCGATCGGCGGACATTCCTGCAGCGCCTTGCGGTGTCTTTCGGTGTGGTTCTCACGCCGGGGACTACTGCTGCGATTCTGACGGGTTGCCGACCGGATCCGGGAATTGGACGGCAGTTCTTCACGGCTGCCGAGTACCTCCTGGTAGGAGACCTCGTGGAACGCATCATCCCCGCCACGGACACGCCGGGTGCCAGGGAGGCGGGCGTGCCCGAGTACGTCGACATGTTGCTTACTCACTTCAGCGATGACCAGGTTCGAGGGGAGGTCCGTGAACAACTTCTAGCCCTGCAGGGCTGGCTCCGAGAGCACCAGGCGGATCGCATTGAGCACCTGGATCCGGAGTTGGCCGAGACCCTCATTGCGGCACTGGATCAGGAAGCCTTCCCCACGGCCGAGGACGGACCACTCCCGTTGGATGGACTGCCAGGCGGCGAGACGCCCCTGTTCCGCCGACTGAAGCCTTGGACGGTAGCCGGGTACTACACGTCCGAGGTAGGTGCGCTGCAGGAACTGCACCAGTCGCCGATGGGCGTCTACCAGGGTGACATTCCCTTCGCGGAGGTAGGGAAGACATGGGCGTGAACCAGTGGGACGCTATCGTTGTCGGGACCGGGATGTCCGGCGGCTGGGCCATGCGGGTGCTCACCGAAGCTGGTCTGAAAACGCTGGCTCTCGACCGGGGCCGAATGGTCGAACACGGTGATTATCCCACGGAGCACAAGCAGCCGTGGAACATGCCTTGGCGCGACGGCCGGGTCCACCCGGATGACCGGAAAGACTACCCGATTCAGAGCCGAACCTATGCGTTCAGCGAATACGCCCGCCACTGGTTTATCAAGGACACGGATGCGCCTTACGCACAGGACCAACCGTTCGATTGGATCCAGCCGGACGTGGTCGGTGGCAAGGCGCTGATTTGGGGTCGGCAGTCCTACCGCTGGAGCCCTATGGATTTCGAGGCCAATCAGCGCGATGGCCACGGGGTAGATTGGCCGATTCGGTATGAGGACCTGGAGCCCTGGTACGATCTGGTGGAGCAAACCATCGGCGTGTCTGGGGCACGCGATGGGATTCCCCAGTTGCCCGACGGGGTATTCCAGAAGCCGATGGACATGAATGCGGCCGAGAAGGCCGCGCGAGACCGCATTGAAGCAACGTTTCCCGGCCGACGGGTGATCATCGGGCGTGCGGCCGTCCTGACCGAACCTCTGGATGGTCGGGCACCCTGCCACTACTGCGGCCCGTGCATGCGCGGCTGTTCCACGGGGTCTTACTACTCCACACAATCGAGCGCCCTGCCGGCAGCACGTGCCACTGGAAACCTCACGCTCCTGGCTCGGAAGCTGGTCCACAGCGTCACGTATGCCGAAGGCCGGGCCACGGGGGTCAGGGTCATCGACATGGAGACGGGAGCATTCGAGGAGCACACCGCGCGTCTGGTGTTTCTCTGCGCTTCGGCACCCGGCACCGTGCGGATCATGCTCAATTCCAAGAGTCCGGAGTTTCCTGGTGGAATTGCGAACTCAAGCAGTGTTTTGGGCCACTACCTCCTCAACCACCACGCCCGCGTGGGCGCCGGTGGTGAAATGGAGGGGATGGAGGACCGCTACTGGCGCGGAAATCGGCCCAACGGGATCTACGTCCCCCGCTTCCGGAATCTCGGAGGTGACCGCAGACCCGACTACGTGCGGGGTTTTGGGATGCAGGGTGGTGCCAGCCGGAGCGGATGGGCCCGAGGCGGATCCATGCGCGGGACGGGAGCAGCGTTCAAGGCCGCGCTGCGAGTCCCGGGTGGCTGGCGCATCGGGCTTCAGGCCTACGGCGAGGTGCTGCCCTACCACGAGAATTACATGACGCTGGATGACGAATTGACCGACAAGTGGGGCATGCCCGCGGTACGCTTCCATGTCGGGCGATTCGACAATGAGCTCGCGATGCGAAAGGACATGGCGGCCACCGCCGCGGAAATGCTGGAGGCCTCCGGGGCGCGAAACGTTACCACCTACAACAACGCAGAGATTGCCCCTGGCAACACGAACCACGAAATGGGCGGGGCTCGCATGGGCCGGGATCCCCGGACCTCCGTTCTGAACGGGTGGAATCAGTGTCACGATGTCCCCAACCTGTTCGTGACGGACGGGGCCTGCATGACTTCGTCAGCCTGCCAGAATCCGTCGCTGACCTACATGGCGCTGACGGCCCGCGCGGCCAATTACGCCATAGACCAGTTGAAAACCGGCACTCTCTGACCGGGACGCAGAAGCCATGGCTCAGGCCCACGGAATCACCGAATTCATTCCCACCGCAGCGCTGGTGACCGGAGGCTCGCGTGGAATCGGCGCGGCCACCGTTCAGGCACTGGCAGCGCGTGGGGCGCGGGTAGCTATCGGGTATCGCGCTGACCGAGCAGCCGCTCAGGCGGTGCTGGAGTCGGCCCAGGGCTCGGGCCACATGCTGATTCAGGCTGACATTCTGGAGGAGGGCGCCGCAGAACGGCTGGTTTCTGAAGCAGCAGATGGGCTCGGCGGGCTGGACCTGGTGGTGAACAATGCCGCCATCAGGGGGCACCACCCCATCGCCACCACCGATGCGGCCGCCTGGCGCGGGGATTGGGCGCGCATCATCGGTGCGAACCTGGTAGGGCCGGCAGACATCTGCTATTTCGCCGCCAGAGCCATGATCCAGGCAGGTGTGGCGGGTGCCATCATCAACGTGTCCTCCCGGGGGGCGCTCCGTGGAGAGCCCGACATGCCGGCCTATGGCGCGTCCAAGGCCGGGCTCAATGCCTTGACCCGGTCGCTGGCGCAGGCGCTCGGGCCCTACGGCATCCACGTGGCAGCCGTGGCACCGGGCTTCGTGCAGACCGAGGGGACGGCTGCACGCCTCGAGGGGCCGGAGGGACCGGGCATCCGATCACAATCGCCCATGGGCCGGGTTGCCACCGCCAGGGAAGTGGCAGAGGCCATCGTGTATCTGGCCTCGGCGCGCATGGCAACGGGGTCCATACTGGACCTGAACGGTGGGTCCCACCTGAGATAGCGTCCTACAGGAAGTGCCGCACCAGAATCACCCCCGCGGCGCTCGCTGACACCATCAGGATCGCCGGCTTGACAAAGCCCCGATCCAGCAATCGGGTACTGTAGCGCGATGCCCAGAAACCAAGCAAGACGCTCGGAATCAGTAACCCAGCCAGCACAATCTCATCCCAGCCAAACTTGCCTACCGTCCAGAGTGCAAAGAGGGCAGAGAGGGTTCCGGCGATGAAAATGCCCGACAGCGTTCCCCGCACCTTGGGCCCCTTTTGTCCCGAGTAGAGCAGCGCCATGGGCGGCCCGCCGATGGAGGATGTCGTCCCCATGAAACCGGACAGCGTGGCAATGGCCACCACGTTACGGCCACTGATCGGGACCGAGAGCCCAGAGAGGACAAGACCGAGCCCCACAAACACCAGACTGGCCGCTAAAACCGTGAGCGTCTCCTGTGTGACCACCCCGACGATCATTGCGCCCAGGAACGCACCGATCACGCGGCCGAGAACTCCCCACCCGATTTCGCTGAACACCACCTCCCTGCGTTCTCGCAAGAACACCACGATGGTGAGGACGAAGGCCATCAGGAGGGTTGGTCCCGGAACGAACGGGGGAAAAATCAGGAGGAGCATCTCCGGCGAGATGGGTAGGAGGCTGGTCAAGGGGTTCTGAAGAGGTCGGCCGCCTCCAGGAACTCCTGTGCCGACCCCACGAGAACCAGCCGATCCCCGCGAAGCACCTGGAAGTCGCCTGCAGGGTTCGCAATCGTACGGTCTCCCCGCCGGACGGCCAGCACTGTAAGACCATGGTCCCGGCGGAGTGCCAGCTCGGCAAGCGTTCGGTCGGCCGCGGGCGATCCATCTCGGACAGCGACGGCCCGGGTGTGCATACCATCCTCATCGAGCCCCTGGAGCACCATCAGGTGGGCCTCCTGGATGCTGCCGCGCATCACCCCGTAGTCATGGGCCCGGAGCAGGCGGACCTGGCGATCAATCTCCTCGGCCGGAATCATGTACGCACCCAGGACATGGGAGAAGATTCGGACCGTCGTCTCCATTTCCTCGGGGACGACGATGTCCGCCCCAAATCGCTGCAGCCGCTCCATGTCTGTGAGATAGCGCGTCCGGGCGATAATCTGAATAGTCGGGTTCAGAAACCGGGCCTGCTGGATGATCCTGGGCGTAATCGACGGATCGTTGGTCACCACCACGCAGAGTTTGGCCTCGCCGGCATGCGCGGCTTCCAGGATGGCCGGCCTGGAGGCGTCGCCAAACAGGGCCTTGGTTCCCTCAGCGTTCAGCTGGCCCACCGTCTCAGCGTTCATCTCGATGACAACGAAAGGGATCCCGCGGTCCTTGAGCACCTGCACCAACCGTTTCCCCGCATGACCGTAGCCGACGATTACCACGTGGTCTTCCAGATCCACCTCATCAGGGACCGTGTCCGGCACGTCATTTTCCCCGAGTCTGGCAAGCGGCCCACGTGAGGCGAAGGCCCCGAATCGGTGAGCGAACGCCATCTGAAGCGGCGTCAGGAGCATCAGGAGCACGGTCGCCGCGATGAAGGTCTGGGCTCCGGCCTCACCCAGTCCACCAGGGGAAAGTCCGGCCGCCCGCCCGGCGCGTTCAAGCACAAAGGAAAACTCGCCGATCTGAGCCAGGACGAGGCCGGTAGCGGCAGCGATTCGAATCGGATAGCCGAGTACCAGGACACTGGCCGTAGTCGTGGCAATCTTGACGACGATTACGATGCCGGCGGCTGCGAGAACCAGCAGCGGTCGCTCAACCAGGAACCTGAGGTCCAGCAGCATTCCCACGGAGACAAAGAAGACCGCGTTGAAGATGGTTCGGAGCGGGAGTACATCACTGAGCGCCTGTTCGCTGTAGTGACTCTCGCTCACCACAAGTCCCGCCAGGAATGCGCCAAGGGCAAGACTCACACCGGCAAGGCTGGAAACCGCGGCCGTTCCGAAGCAGATGGCCACCACGGTGAGCAGGAAGAGCTCCTGCCGGCGGGTGTGCGCTACCTTCTCGAGGATCCACGGCACGATGCGGCGGGCGAGTACGAGAACGCCCACGATCAGGAGGCCTGCCGTCGCCAGCACCTGTAAAAATTCGCCGGTGGTACCGCCCGAACCTGCGAGAATGGGTACCAGGAGGACCATCACAATGATGGCCAGGTCCTGGAAGATCAGCTCGGCCAGCGAAAGCTGGCCCACCGGCGTATCGGTCTCGTCCCGCTCGCCCAGTAGGCCGAGCACGATGGCGGTTGAACTCAGGGCAATGAGACAGCCGGTGTAAATGCCGGCCCGGAGGTCAACCCCGACCGCCACGAGCACGCTCGTGACGATGGCAACGCTGAGGCCCACCTGCAGGCCGCCGCCCACGAAGATGGCCCGGCTGAGCCTGGACAGTTTGTCCAGGCTGAACTCGATTCCGATCGTGAACAGCAGCAGAATGACGCCGATCTCGGCGAGTATGTCTACCAGTTCCTGATTCTGGACGAGGCCGAGCGCGCTGGGCCCGATGAGTACCCCCGCGATGAGAAACCCGGCGATGGGCACCAGCCGCAGCCGATAGCAGACGTACGCGATGATCACGCTGACTACAAACAGCGCGACCATCTCGTTCAGGAAGGGGAGGGTTACGGCCAACAAGTGACTGCCCCGTGTTTAGCGGCCAGACTCACGTGGGGCCGGGCGGCAACCAGGCCAACTCCTCGGTCTGCCGTTGGCCGAAGCCGGCAGGAGGGCCTGCTCACGGCCGAACCGGACAGGGTCCTCCGAAGCTTCGTAGGCCATCATGGCAGCCACCGTGGCGTTCCGGGCCAGATCATCGAACGAGATTTTGTCGTACGTATCCCGGTTGGTGTGCCACGTGTACTGCCGGTATTCGTCGTACGGTGACTGGAGGCGGAAGCTGGGGACTCCGGCACACACAAAGGACGTATGGTCCGACCCGGCGTTGGCCTGAGGCCCCGGCATTTCCAGGGCGATCTGGGTCTGGAATTCCATCGGCAACTTGGCCATCCACCTCGGGATGTGGGCCGGCGCCTGGGCGAAGCCCTGGCCTTCGATCTTCTCGAACCGCCACGTGCCGTTGTCCTGGTTGAAAGCGGCCTGGATGCCTGCCATGATCTCCGGATTGTCATCCCGGAACGCGCGGGAGCCTACCCGGCCGACCTCCTCGTTTGCCCAATGGCCGACGAGGATGGTCCTGCGCGGATTGGGATACGCCATCTTCAGGATGCGCATGGCTTCCAACATGGTGATGGTGCCCGTGCCGTTGTCTGTAGCTCCGGTGGCCGCATGCCAGGAGTCCAGATGCGCGCCGAGGAGGACATATTCCTCAGGCAGTTCGCTGCCGGTAATCTGTCCGATCAGGTTGAACTGGGGCACCTCGCCAAGGTCCTCGGTCTCGGCATTGACCTCGATGACCACCCGTTGCCCGCTTTCCACCAGGCGATAGAGCAGGCCATAGTCCTCGCACGACAGATCGAGGGCTACCGCACTCTGGTTGGATGTGGAGAAGACCTTGTTGACGCCCCAGCCTCCAGACCACCGGGACTCCAGGACGCCAGCGGCACCGGCCTCATCGAACAGGCTCGCGTTGTAGGCGCCGACCCGGTTCCGGAACGCATTGAAGCCATCGCGTCTGCGCTCGGTCAGGCCTTCGACGGTTTCCTCCAGGGCGTTTGCTTCAATCTCCTGGAGCGCCCGGCACATTTCTATGGGCTGATTGATCAGCACGAACTTGCCTTCGGTGGATGCCACGAAGGCGGCATCCGACTCCGCGTCGGACTTGACGGGTGGCAGGACCACCTCCGCACGCACCGGACCGTTCGTTCCGGGACTCCAGGCCTTGATCTCGGCCTCAAGCGTTGTCGTGCGGGGCTCAATCATGTCTGCGTGAACCGTGCCAGCCCGCCACCGCCGCCACGTTCCGATCTCTTCCATGCGGGGCTCAATGCCCCATTCGGCATAGGTATCGATCAGCCAGTCCTGGGCTTCTTCCTGCCCTTCTGAACCCGGGAGGCGCGGGCCGATGCGGTCCATCAAGACGTGAGCCAGTTCGCGGGTTCTGGACTCCTCCATCCCGATTCGCCACATCTCGGCGATCACGGGGTCATTGTTCTGGAGCGTTTGGGCCCCGACCTGAGTGGACAGGCTGGCCCCGAGCAGGAGGGCCGGCAGGAGTGCTCGGTACATAGG
>JABDJZ010000232.1 GCA_013003255.1 Rhodothermales bacterium | reverse complement strand
GCGCCAACCACGATTGCGTCGGCCACGTGAGCCGGTGACACAAACCAGGCCTCGGAGCCCTGATTGCCCGCGGCGACGACAACGGTCGCGCCGAGGTCGATGACATTCTGTACCGCGTCATCCAGGGCTGTGTATTTCTTCGATCCGGTGTACGTCCCCAAGCTCAGGTTTACCACTATGGGTGTCTGAGGATCATTCTGGCGTCGAAGTGCAATCACCTCCAGAGCCTCGATGACAGCGGAGGTTTCCCCGCGCCCGTCTGCGCCCAGCACGCGGAAATCATGGATCATCGCGCCGGGAGCCACACCCACGGAGTGGTCAGCATCGTCGATGGCTGCGGCGACTCCAGCCACATGCGTACCGTGCCCGGTCCCGTCAGTAGCAGTTTCAAGCCCGTACTCAAAGCGCTCCAGGATACCGAAGCGTTCAACCAGCGCGTAGCGCTCCAGAACTCGGGCTGCATCCAGCTCTCCCTGATCAGATGACGTAAAGTCGATGCGCTCGACAACATTGAGATCAGGGTGGTTGACGCCTGAGTCAATGATGTATATGTCAACTTCCACCGAACCGGATCCATCACCACTGGCCGTGGTGCTGCGCTCTGCTAAGATGTCCCTCATTGCAGGCTGCAGGAACTGCATTTGCCGGAATTCCTTCACCAACAGCTGCGAGATGTTGTACTTGGGCTCGGGCTCGTAGTAGGCAATCTCCGGGTCACTGTCCATCGCGGCCAGCAGGGCCTGATACTGCGTGGAGGTCATGTTTTCGGAGGCAATAGCAAAACCTGGCTTCGACCCCTTGAACATGCGGCGAACCGGCACGCTATGAAGCAGCGAGTAGCGCTCCAGCACACCGAAGGCCTCGACGCCTGAGGTGACGGTCACGATCAGGTCCGTTTGGGAGGGACTCGTGGTGGATCCTCCACTATTCTTGCCAGGAGGGCCTTTGGCCGCAACGCCAGCGGCCGGCGCGTGCCTCCATTTGCCCCCCGTTTCGCCATCGAGGCTTTGTTCGGTGACTTGTTCGGAGTCAGTCGCAGAAGTCGGTAGGTCTGAGCATCCAATGGATACTGTGACCAGCGCAGCCAAAGCGATTAGAAGTGTGTAGCGCACGGTAGAAAGAGGTAAATACTAGACTCAACCTCCGGCGGTATCGGCCGAAACCACGGTGCACTTAAGCGGAAATCGTCATCAGTCGAGGATTTCCTCTATCGGGGGCGCGGCACCTTCTGCAGCAAAGTCCTCCCCAACGGCCGCAGCTACTGTTGCGGCAATCTGCCGGAGTTCGAAATCCAGCTCAGCTTCTCCGAGCGGCCTGATTGAAGGCCCGATTGCCGCCATCCAGGTGTACTCTGAGCCGGCCCACCTGAGGCCGGTCCCGTGTCCTATCCATCCTTCGCCCGAGCCCCGTCCGTGGTCGGTGGGGATGATGAGGGGGGTGCGACCGGCGTAAGCGGGATCCGCCTGGAGATGCCCCCAGAGATCCTGAAGGAAGCGGTCGGTACGATGGGCAGCCCGAACGTAGGCAGCGTGGTCCGTGTTGTGCGCAAAGTCATCGGTCTCGCCGTACGCCACGTAGAGGACTCGCGGCGCGGCACGCTCCAGATAGGCCAGCGCGTACTGGTGGGTGAACACGTCGAGTCGCACCGCGCCCCAGGGACTCGGGGTTTGGGCCTGTAGGGTGTTCAGGAATGACTCTCGCGGGAGCCGATCGGCGTCGGCAGACTCTGCAAATCCCGCATTCACCGGCAGGCCGCTCCGTTCCGCGTTGAGAATGAACGGAAAGACATCCCAGGAGCCGAAGGCCGCCACGGACCCTTCGAAAGCAGGTATTCCCGACAGCCACTCGAGGACGGTGACATTGGGATTGGGAATCTTGTCGTTCGAGTCTATCCGGTCATCCGGCTGCCCGGTCAGGAGTTCATTGTACGAGGGGTAGGAGAAGTACTGCCCGTTCGTGATGATGCCGTCGCTGCCCAGATGCCTGTTTCCGAGGAGCACACCCTCTTGGGCGACCACAGACCACATCCAGGGCATCAGCTTCTCCCGGGCTCTGGCCGGATCAGGATCGTGGAAATCGCCGGCGAGGCTCTCGAAGGTCCGGGTTGCCTCCGCCAATGTGGAATCCAGACCCGCGAAGACCTCCTCCCACCGCAGGCCATCAATCGTTGCGAGGACAACGCGGGGCTGCTTTGGATCGGCCGCACCGCCTGGTGAACTACAGGCACCGAGGCTGGTGAGAAGTGCAATCGAGACGAATCGGATGATCATTGGGGCCACAGTCAGGTGTCGGGGCCTGAAAAAGTAATCGATGCGTTCCCTCGGTAAACGGCCCAAGTGATTGCACCGCGGGAACGTCAGGCCGATTTTGCGACGGATGATCCGACCCTGCCCGCTCATAGTCTGCGTTCTGGCCGCACTTGCTTTGCCCGACACGGGCGAAGGCAGACAGCTGGCGGCGCCGGATCGGGATGAGGTCCTCGACGCCCGGAGATGGTCGACGTACACGGAGGTGACCGCCAGAGGCCTCCGGTCCGTGGCCACGGCTTCGGACACCACCATCTGGTTCGGGACCGAGGACGGGCTACTGCACTATGATGGATTGGACTGGACCGCTGTTGACCCCAGCGAGAAGTGGCAGTCGGCACCGGTTGACGTACTGCTGGCGCTGAAGGACGGGCGGCTACTGACGGGTTCAGAGTCCGGATTGGGGCTTGTGGCGGACGGTCGTTGGATTCCCCTTCTGGCGCCGGGCATCGACTTCCCCATTCCCATCGACGGGATGGATCAGGCTCCCGATGGGTCAATCTGGGCGGCATCGCCCTGGGGAGCGTTCCATTTCACGGAGCAGGAGACCGTCCTGCACACGTCCCGAGACATGGCCCCCGCTTTTCCGGCCGACTCTCTCGGCATTCGTCTACAAGTAGTGCCTGACGAGGTCGTGCCATCGCGGCCCTGGTCCTCCGGACTCGGGTTTCGAATTGCACAGGGGGCCTGGTATGGGCTGCCGCGTGAACGGTCGCCGGTAGTCATTTGGGCCGTGAAACCGGGCGGACCCGCCGACCGGGCAGGCCTGAAGGTGGGCGATCTGCTGACCGAGGTCGATGGCCAGGCCAGCATCACCAGGAACAGGATCAAGCGTCCCTCCGAGACATCGGTCCTCCTGGCCGTCCAGCGCGGCGCCGAACGAATGGAAGTTTCGCTCGCGGGGGAGTCTCTGGAAGGCCGGGTCGGTGATTTTCACATTTCAGACGTGTCCGTTGCCGAGGACGGCACGGTTTGGCTGGCTCCGTACGAGGGGGATGTCGTTCGCTACGTCCCCGGCGCGCAGAACGCCTGGACGCGCTTTTCACAAGCTGATGGAGTCGGCCCGGGATGGTCGCCGCGGATTGAGACTACCTCCGATGGGGCAGTCTGGCTGGTTTCGGGAGCCTCCCAAACCGGTGTCTTGAGGTACGATGGACGGACCTGGACGGAGACCCGACTCAGCCGTCTCGGGGCCTCGGACTCCAACACGGACATTCTTGAGACGCGCGACGGAACGGTTTGGATCGGTGGAGCCAGTCTCACTGCCTACCGGGACGGCGGGTGGAAGGTTTATCCGGCAGACGAACTCCCGGTCTCCGACCATCGGACGCAACTGGCCGAGAGTCCGGACGGCGCCCTGTGGGTGGTCGGCCCCGGCGAATGGGCCTCGCGTCTGGACCGCGAGAGTGACCGGTGGGTAGAGTTTCAGGGTCTGGTCTACCAGGGCGAGGCAGCAGGCATTCGGTGGTTACTGACCGCGGACGGGCAGGCCGTCTCCGAGCAAGGGGGCGAGTTGGAGACGCACGATGCTTTGATCGATCAGGTTAACTCGCTGCTGGTATCACCGGATGGCACGGTCTGGGCAGGAGGGATGCAAGACGGTGCGGGCGGTATCGCACGCTTTGAGGAAGGACGCTGGGAGACCTTGGTGCATCCGGCGCTGGGGCCGATTGGTTCTACAGCGACGCTCTTGGATGACGAGGGGTATGCCTGGTTTGGCAGCAGTAGCGGATCGCTCTCGGGCATACTGCGACTTTCAACAGACCGGATGGAATGGCGGCGTTATCTCCATCCTGAGGCACCGCCCTATGTCTACGGAATCACCCAGACCGAGGATGGCACCATTTGGACCGGCGGTCATCAACTCTATCGAAAGAGAACGTCCTGGACGGGGCTCTCAGAGCCCGCGGCACTGTCTGCATTCGTGACTGATGTCGCGGCTGGTCCGGATGCCACACTTTGGGTCGGGTCTCGATTCTATGGGGTGCTCAGGCTCCAAGAGGACTCCTGGGACCGTTTTTCGACGGCGGAAGGACTACCGGCACCTCGAGCCGAGGCGCTACTGGGACTTCCGGACGGGCACGCCCTTGTAGCGACCCCAGGCGGGATGGCCCGATTTGACGGAGACGGCTGGAGTCCCGTCCTTCAGGGCACATTTGGTGACAGGATGGTGCTGCGAGGCGGGCTTCACATGGCGCCGGACGGTGCCCTGTGGATCAATACGCAGGACCAGGACGGAGGCGTCGCGGCCGTGCAATACCGCCCGGACCAAGCCCCGCCACGAGCGGAGGTGTTGAATCGGGAGGAGCGGATTCCCTGGCAGCGCCAGGTAGCCATCCAATGGGTCGGTGTTGATCAGTGGAACGACACGCCCGCAGGCCAAATCGCCTTCTCTCACCGCATCGACCAGGGTGAGTGGTCGCCGTTTAATACGAGCACATCCGCGGTACTCGAGTTCGATGGATGGGGAGGGCACACTGTGGAAGTCCAGGCCCGCGACGGTGATTTCAACGTCGGTTCCGTCGCTGCAGTGTACGACTTCACGATAGCCCCTCCCCCCTGGGCCCAGGGAAGGGTACTGGTACCGGTCGGCCTTCTCCTTCTCGTGATTGCCGGCCTGGTCCTTCGCCTGGCAAGTCGGAAGTTTGACCTGGATGAGACTAACCGCCAACTCGCGGCCAGCAACCAGGAGATCGAACACTTCGGTCGGTTGCAGGCTCTTCTCCTCGACATGACGGCCCGATTGCTTGTCACTGACCCCGAAGAGGTGGACGCCTTCGTGGAGCTGTCGCTCGAAAAGCTCGGTCGTGAGGCCGGTAGTGACGCCGCCTATCTGTTCCGGTTCACGCCGGATGACCAGGCGTTCTACAACACCCATAACTGGAATTCCGGCCAGCTCCGCGCCGTGGCGTTTCGCGAACGCCCGATGCCGATCAAGTTGGCCAGATGGCACATCGACCAGTTTCTGGAAGGCCGGCCCGTCGTGCTGCGTTCCCTCGATGAACTGCCCAGGGAAGCCGCCTCTGAGCGGCGCTGGATTGAGATTCAGCAGGTCTCGTCCATGGTTAACGTCCCGATTGTCTCGTTGAACAAGGTTGTCGGCTTCATAGGAATGGCCAGCCAGTCCGCGGAACGCTCCTGGTCCGATGAAGAGGTGGCAGTGCTGGGTGTGGCTGGGCAATTGATCACGGCGGCTCTGGATAGAACGGCCGCACGCGTCCGCCTTGAGCAGCTGAGCGAGTCGCTGGAAGTCTCCAACGCCGAATTGGAAAAGCGCGTCCGTGCGCGGACCCGCGAGCTGTCTCTGGTCAATGCCCAGCTTGAAGACCGCATTGCTCAGGGCAAGGAGTTGGAGATTGCACTTCTGGACGCCACGGATCGCGAGCGCCGTCGCCTGGGCGCCGACCTCCACGACGGAATTGCTCAATCTGTCGCCGGTGCCCGACTTCTGGCCGCATCCATAGCCGGCGAGTCGACGGACCCGAATTCCGTCGAACCGGTCCTCTCAGGCATCGACGAGATGCTTGCGCACACCCAGCGTGAGGTTGGGAAGCTGATGGCCGGTTACGGATTGGTCGGAATGGACTATCGGGACCTTGGAAGCGGACTGAACTCCCTGGTCCAGGAACTGGCGAGTCGGTACACCAAGGTGGCCTTTGCCTGTCATCTGCAGCCGGACACGCGCTCGATCACTCGGGATCTGGACGGTTCGACCCACATGCTCAGAATCGCGACAGAGGCTTGCACGAATGCCATCAAGCACGGCAAGCCATCAGTCATCGATGTCTCGCTGAGACTTGAGCAGGGTCGACTGATCCTGGAGGTGACGGACAACGGTACGGGCCTCGATGGAACGGGCACCGAAGGTTGGGGCTACGGCATGCGGATCATGCAGTACCGGGCGAGCCGGATGGGTGCCGATCTGTTCGTCGGTGACCGTGCTGAAGGAGGCGTTCGGGTGACGTGTAGTCTGCCTGTGCTCACGGACGTTGAGAGACCCGAAATGGCGCCTGGCGGGACCGCTTAGTGCCCGAAACCCGAGCCCCGCAGTGCCGTATCC
>JABDJZ010000221.1 GCA_013003255.1 Rhodothermales bacterium | reverse complement strand
GCACTGATCATGCTGGGTAGCCCCCGGCCTGGTCGCTCGGACCGGGCGCTTCCGCTTGGGATGGTCCAGATGGCCACGGAGCGGTGGCTTCGCATTTCGGGCCCTAACACCAGTGCCCTCGAAGGGGCGCTGAACGTTCGGATTTCGATCGAGGCCGCCTTCGATCCGGCTGCGGGGTATGTACACGTGATGGGCATCATTCCGGGATCCCACCCCGTCGAACGGAATCGGCTGGTTGTCCTGGGTGCAAATCTTGATTCGGGCGCGGACCCCTCTGGTCCGACCCTGCTGGATCCTGAGGCGTCCGGGATCGCGGCGGCCGGTCTCCTTGAAGCGGCGCGGGTTCTTGCACTTGAAGAAGACCAGGGAAGAGGGCAGCCACACTCCATACTGGTGGCCTGGTGGGCCGGCGGGGCGCAGGGCAATGCCGGACTGCGCGGGTTTCTGGAAAACCCGCCCTGGTCAGAAAGGGCCATCGATCAGGTGTACTACGCCGGACGTCCGTTTGCAGGAGGTCGCGCACGCATTGAGCGACTGGGCGCAGATGCGGTCCTGGCCAGTCCGGCTGCAGATCCGGTTCGAGAACGGGGTACCGAGCTGGCGGCCGCGTACTACCAGAAGGCGCGCGCTGCAGGCGGGTGAGCTACAGGCGTTTCAGTGGCCTGTCGGTCAGAATGTGAGTTGGTGGCGCCGAAGTGGCCTGTCGGTCAGAACGTCAGCCCCGTCAAGAACGACAGGCCCTGCGTGTAGACGTCCTCCGTGCCGGGGACGGTGGTCTCCAGCCCGGCCTTGGTCCGTGATCGCCAGCCCCGTAGCCCCAGGATGACACGTTCGCTGCCCATTCTGAACGAATAGTCCACAGCAAAGGTGAACGCGGTGGTACGGCCCGGTGCATCCAGTGCCTGGCTGAATTCAGGGCCAGTGGCTGCGGCGAAACTGGTGCGCGTATCCACCTTCAGACCCACGCCCGGCCCGACGCCGATCTCCAGTCGATGGTTGTTGACCAGATCAAGGCCCAATACAAGTAGCACCGGAATCTCGAGGTAGGTCAGGTCAAACGTGGCCTCCACAGGAATCGCCGTCGGCTCGCCTTCAATGGCACCATCCACGGTGCCGTTCATGCGACCACCCTGAATGGTGTATCGGAGCTCTGTCCGTACAGAGAGCAGCGGAAGCAATTCGTAGGAGAGTCCGGCGCCGCCAGCCAGTCGGTAGATGAAATCCGCTTCGTCAACACCGTCCCCGGCGAGCGTATAGCCCGAAATGCCGATCAGCATGCGCGCTTGACTTCGCTGAGCTGCTGACGGGGTAGTGACCAGGAACAGAACAAGAATGATGAGGAGGCGGTGCATCGGCGTTTCTCGCGGCGAAGGTGTCAGAGAATAGCGCCGACCCTCCTTGAAAACGTGCTGGATCCTCCCAGCGGATCCCAGCACGCGGTCAGGCATCGGGTGCGCATGTTGAAGAGACATTCAATGGCCCCGCTGCATCGGCAGTCGTAGAATTGAGCCACGTGACAGACACGTTCGAAATACCGAGCCCGAAGCCGCTGGAAAAGACCCTGTGGACCCGCCTGCATTTCCTCTGGAGTGCATTCTGGGCCCTTGTGGTCACCACCGTCTGCACGACGGGTTATCTGGTGGCGCAGGTGGTCCGGCCGGGCACGGAGACATTCTCCTGGTGGGCCGGGGCCTGGGGCCGTGGCATGTTCTTCTTCGCCGGGATTCGTCTGAAGCTGGTCGACCGAAGAACGGAGACCCTTTCCGGTGCCTGCGTTCTGGTGGCGAATCATCAGAACGGCCTGGATATTCCGCTGGTGGCCGCGGTGCTGCCGATGGCGTTCGGGTTCGTGGCCAAGGCGGAACTGGAGCACGCTCCGCTGCTGGGAGCAGCACTCCGGCACTCGCCGTCGGTCTTTGTGGACAAGGGAGATCCCCGCCGATCCCTGGCCTCCATCAAGCGGGCCGGGGAGCAGATCCGCTCCGGCAGTTCGGTCCTGATTTTTCCGGAGGGTCAGCGATCCTATTCGGGGCATCTTGGGGCCTTCATGCGGGGCGGCTTTCTTCTGGCCCTGGAATCGGGTGTTCCGCTGGTCCCCGTGACCATTGTTGATGCGGCCGCGGTGTTCGATGAGAGCCGGTGGGTGAGTCGCCCGGGCGTGGTGCATTGCGTGATCAGTGACTCGATCCCTTTGGAGGGGCTCAACCGGCGCGACATTCCTGACCTTATGCGGCGTGCCCATACCGCGATTGCAGAAGAACTCCCCGAAGCCTGGAGGAACCCCCCGGATCAGGTCCAGTAACGCGAAAATGATCTCGATCGAAGACGTCGAATACGTGGCCCGGCTTGCCCGGCTGTCCTTCACCGAGGAGGAGAAGGAGCAGATGGCCAGGGAATTGTCCGGCATCCTCGACTACATGAAGCAGATGGACGAGTTGGATACCTCCAACGTGGCATCCATGGCTCATGTACTGGATCGGGTCGACGTGTTCAGGCCGGACGTAACTCACGAGCGGATTTCACACGACCAGGCGCTTTCAAATGCTCCCGATTCCGATGGGGAGCATTTCAGGGTGCCTCGGGTGATCCCGTCTGCCAAGCCCTCGCGTCCCTGATTGACAAACCCGGAAATACGCGTCTATATTGACCACCGGAAATGATCGTCCAGATGGGCGCAATCCGGTTCATACACACCTTCCATTATGGCTGACGACTACGGCATTGCACTTGGGATGATTGAAACGAAAGGCCTCGTGGGCGCGGTCGAAGCCGCGGACGCCATGGTCAAGGCCGCTCGCGTCCAGCTCATTGGCAAGGAGACCATCGGAGGCGGATTCGTTACCGTCATGGTCCGGGGAGACGTTGGAGCGGTAAAGGCCGCGACCGATGCCGGGGCCGCTGCGGCGGAGCGGGTCGGCGAACTGGTTTCTGTCCACGTCATTCCGCGGCCACACAACGATGTCGAGTCCATCCTGCCATCCGGGATAAACGGGTAGGTTGATGGACAACGGGGCTCTCGGACTCATCGAGACCAAGGGTCTTGTGGCTGCCATTGAGGCGGCTGATGCAGCGACCAAGGCCTCTCGGGTTACCCTCGTTGGAATCGCCCGGACCAACCCGGCCCTGATGACGGTGCAGCTTACCGGGGAAACCGCCGCAGTCCGATCAGCCCTGGACGCAGGCCGTGCCGCCGCTGAGCGTGTTGGCACCGTGGTTTCGACACACATTATTCCCCGGCCCGCGTCTGACGTAGCGGACATGCAGGGCATCCGATCGGGGGCCCCTGCACCCGCGGCACCACCGAAGCCGACCCCCGCTGCCACCCCGCGCAGGTCCCGTCCTCGAAAGGCGGCCACCCGTCCGGCCACGTTGGAATCGCCGCCGGTGAGCAGAACCTCCGACCTCGAATCACTCACGGTGCGGGAGCTTCGCGCGCTGGCACGGTCGACTCCGGGACTCTCGATCCAAGGGCGTGAAATCGCCCGGGCCAACAAGGCCGAACTGCTTCGGGCGCTGGGCCGTTAGGTCTGAATCCCGTGAGTTCAACCTCCTCAGACCGATCCTGGCTGGAGCAGCGCGTTCGCGACCTCCTGACCACCCGTCCCATCGGACAGCCGGCCCCGCCGGAAGATGAAGGACCCCGCGGGACGATGATCACGCTCTGCATCCTGGCCAGTGTGTTGCTATGGTTCAGCTTCTCCATGCGGGAGACCCACCAGCGCATGCTCGACATCCCGCTTGAGGTTCAGAACCTCAGCGACTCGGAGGCCCTTGTTCTGGAGCCGCCCTCATCGGCCCGGGTGCAGGTCGAGGGGGAAGGCATTCAGTTGCTCCGCCTCTACTACAACCCGCCGTCGATTCCGGTGGATGCCTCCGTCGAAAACCTGGATCTCACGACCGTCGCGTCCGAGGCCATCACCGGTGTCCGGGTAGAGGCCATCGTTCCGCGGACGGTGGCCATTCGCAAGGAGCCGCGGCTACGCAAACGCGTGCCCGTGGAACCCCGTGTTTCGGTGGTGCCGCCTCCGGGTCACCACGTGGTGGGTTCTGCAGCGGTACGCCCGGACTCCGTGACCGTCGAGGGTGCTGCTTCGGTCATTGCTGCCATCGGTCGGTGGCCGACACGGCGGCTGCAGGTGCAGCCTCAGGGAGATACGGTTTCGGTGATGGTGGCGCTCTCGGACACGCTGGGAGGGCTCGTCGAGCTTGATGCCTCCTCAGTGACCTATTCCGCTTCCGTCCGAGAGTTCACAGAGGCCACCAGAGACGTGGAGATTCGGGTGCTCGGAGCTCCGGCGCGGCAGGATATCAAGTTTGACAGGCCCACCGTCCGGGTGATCTACCAGGTGGCGCTGGACCAGTATGATGAGGCGCTGGAGGCAGAGGACTTCTACGCCGAGGTCCATTTCAATGCGATGCGTCGGGATACCACTGGCAACATCGTGCCGGCAGTTCACTATCCCGAAGGCATTCTCTTTCGGGAGTACAGGCTGGATCCCCCCGCATTGGGGTACTATTTCGAAGTCATCGACTGATCCCGAAATATGGTCTATCTCCTCCTGGCCATTGCCAGCAGCCTCGGGATAGGCGCCGTTTTCAAGGAGTCCGGTCTTCGGGGCGTTGACCGGTTACACCTGATCACGATTAACTACCTGGTGGCCGCCGCTCTGGGCGCCTTTCTCGTTTATCGCGCGGGTGCTCCCTGGATGGATGCGGGGACAGGATTCCTGGTTTTCGGAACGGCGGTCGGTGCCTTCCTTGCTGTGGGGTTTCTGGTCATCGCCGTGTCCACCCAGCGAGCGGGCATCTCGCTGACCCTGGCCGTTCAGAGGACCGGAGTGAGCATCCCGTTTATTGTCTCCTGGCTTGCCTGGGCAGAGGTGCCTTCGACATTGCAGTGGTTGGGGTTCTCACTGGTCGTGGCGTCGCTGATCTTTCTGACGCGGCCCGTTGGTCAGGCGACCCCCGCGGGTGCGGCCTCCTCGTCGCCCGCCACACCCCGAAGCGGCTCCGCCGTTCTTCTCCTGCTCGCTGTGTTTGTCACGGGTGGGCTGGGGGACCTGTCGTTCAAGACCTTCGACGTCTGGTATGGTGCACGACTGGACGGGCATGTATTCCTGACGCTGGCGTTCGGAGTGGCTTTCCTGGTCGGCCTGGTACCGCTGTTTCGACGTCCGGTCGGCCAGCGGATAGCGAAGCGCGACGCGGTGCTTTGGGGCGTATTGCTGGGCGTCCTGAACTACGGATCGATTCTCTTCCTGCTCGGAGCTGTGGCGCGGATACCCGGGATCGTGGTCTTCCCGACGCTGGCGGCGTCAGTGGTCGTGGGAGGGACTGTGCTCGGGACGGTGATCTGGCGTGAGCGGGTTTCCGCGGTCAACCTGCTTGGTGTCGCCCTGGCTGCGGCCGGCGTGGTGCTGCTGAATGCGTAGGTTGGAGCGCAGCAACGGCCGCATGTCGTACTTTATGGAAGTTTCAGAATTTATTGAAACCAGCCCATCCAGCCACCGTTGACCGATTCGAAGGCCGATAAACGCTCCCGGAAGGGAGAAAAGCCGCCTGCGTTCGTTGACTTGCCGAATGGCATTTTCACCCTCCAGGGTGTCTGGTTCCATACTCGGGTTGAGGACCTGCGCCAGTTCTGCGGGGACCTCCTGAAGCATGTCTCGCTGGAAAAGCTGCTGGCCGACGCGGCCGCGTGGTTGCGGTCCCCGGCTACATTCGCCCTGTGGGTGTTTCTCCTGGGCGTCATGCTCCGCTCGCCCGTTACTGCAGTTGTCGCCGGAGTCACTGGCTACATCGGATGGGGCGTGTTGTCGCCGGGTCTCGTGCTCAGGCCATTGGTTGCACTGGCGCGAGTGCTCCAGCATCCCATTGTGGTGGGCGCGGCCTACGTGCTTGGACTGAGTTGGCTTTCGTCGGGAGGGCAGACGGTCGGCGTAGTGGCTGGCCTCCTCTGGTTCATTCTGGTGCGATGGGGCGTCGTGGAGAAGATCCTCTCGCCCGCGGTATCGCATCTGAGGAAGCGCCTCTACCGTCTTCCTGCACCTGACCAGATACTTCGGGGACTGATCATTCGGCACGCACTCGCGCACCGGGTTTCCGTGGGAGACCTTGATGCGATGGAGCGACGAATACTGGAAATAGCGAATCGGCATCGCAAACCATGACAGAATGACCACACAGCCCCTCATACTCTACATGGCCCGCCACGGGCAGACCGAGTACAACCGCCAACGGCGGATGCAGGGGCGCTCGGTGGATGCAAGTCTGAACGAAACGGGCCTCCGGCAGGGCGCGGCGCTGGCCGCCCGCATGGAGGGCGAGGCATTGGATGCCGTCTATTGCAGCACGCTGGCTCGCGCCCGGGAGACCGCGGAACTGCTGGCGGAGCCGCACGGAATCAAGCCGGTCCTGCTGCCCGATCTTGCCGAAATGGCTTGGGGTACGCTGGAAGGAACGCCCATTGATGATCACCTGGAGTACCTCCAGAACCTCGGCAGCCGTTGGCGCGCCGGCCAGTTTGGAGACCGGGTGGGTGGTGCCGAGAGCATTCTCGATGTGGAGCGCCGGGCACGATCCGTTTTTTCCTACCTGGGCGCCACGCACGCGGACGGTGAGCGGATATTCGTGGTCACACACGGCCGTTTCATGCGGGTGCTGCTGTCCATCATCGTTCCAGGTGCCAGCCTGAAGGACATGGATGAGTTTCCCCACAGCAACACCGGCGTGTACCGGGCCGAGCGCCTCGGAGGCGTTTGGAGCGTGACCGTCAGGAATGACACGAAGCATCTGGAGGAGGTGGCACCGTGACGCAGATGGAACTCCTGAAGGATGCCCGGCAAAACCTCCGCGCAGCGGTGGAGCGCGCATTCCGACACGGTGCAGACGCGCCCGTAGTTCGACTGGTGGTACCGGCCCCCGACGTGGACCCATTCCGCTGGCTGTCGGCCCAGCCCCAGGGTGCCCGGGCACTGTGGTCCCCCCGGGGTACACACCGTGTCGTCGCGATGTCGGGAGCTGCAGACAGCTACGAGGCCGGTGAGAAACCAGATTTTGATAGACTGAGCAGGTACCTCGCTCACCAGTTGACGGGCGTGGATCCGGCAGTCCGCTACTACGGCGGGATCCGTTTTGACGAGGGCCGGGGGATGAGCCCGGAGTGGTCCTCATTCGGGTCTCTTCGCATGGTCCTTCCGCGTTTCGAGCTGGTCTCCGATGATTCCGGCAGTCAGCTTGTCTGCAACCTGATCCCGCACCGGGACCGGGCCTCGATGCAGGCCATTCTGTCGGAGATCGAATCCCTGTCCTGGCCTGATTCAGCACAGAAGGCGCCCCTGCCACAGGCCGTGGGGCGGCATGACCAACCCTCACGCGCCGAGTGGATGAAGCGGGTCCAGGCCTCTCTGGACGTGATCAACGCCAAGGAGATCCAGAAGGTGGTTTTGGCCCGGAGGTCCACCTTTGAGTTCGATGGTGCCGTCTCGCCCATCGACCTAATAGAGCGACTCTACGCCGAGGCACCCAACAGATTTCACTACCTCGTGGAAACCGAGGATGGAAGCGCATTCCTCGGTGCCACGCCTGAGCGGCTGGTGCGGCGGGAAGACTCATTTGTCTTCACCGAGGCCGTTGCGGGGACGCGTCCGGCCGTTGATGATGAAATGGATGACGCGGTCCTCCGCGATGCACTCCTGGCCAGTGACAAGGAGCAGCGCGAACACCTGTGCGTCCGGTGGGCCATCGAGGAGATTCTTCGCCCGTTTTGTGAAGACCTGGTCGTTGACGCACAGGCTTCCGAGATGCGCCTCTCACACGGCCGGCATCTGGTGTCGCGGTTCAACGGGGCGTTGAACGAAGGGGTGGATACCTGGCAACTGGTACGCCACCTGCATCCCACTCCCGCAGTCGGCGGCTACCCAGCGCCGGCGGCCATTCGGCTTATCCGGCGCATGGAGGCGTTTGATCGCGGTTGGTATGCGGGCCCCATCGGATGGGTTGGCCCCGACGATGCCGAGTTCGCTGTGGCGCTTCGCTGTGCCCTTGTCACCGGGGACAGCATGCACATCTACTCCGGAGCCGGAATCGTTTCGGGCAGCGAGCCACCCGCCGAATGGGACGAAATCGAGCACAAGATCGTCGATTTCGCCGGAGTTCTTGGACTTGCCGGAATCACAGCCACATAGCGAACGCTGGACAAACGCGCTGATTGACGCGCTGGTCGGGCTGGGGGTTACCGCAGCCTGTCTGGCTCCCGGATCGCGCTCCACGCCCTTGGTGGCAGCGGTGTCGCGGCATCCCGGAATCCGCGTGACCACGCACTATGATGAGCGCGGCGCGGCCTTCTTCTGTCTGGGCCACGCGCGCATGACCGGACGCCCCGCATTGTGGATCACCACCTCCGGGACGGCGGTGGCCAACGGGCTTCCGGCGGTCGTTGAGGCTTCGGTCGATCACGTAGCCCTGATTTGTCTGACGGCCGATCGCCCACCGGAATTGAGGGGAACGGGAGCCAACCAGACCATTGATCAGCCCGGACTGTTCGGAGACTACCCGCGCCTTCAGGCGGACCTGCCGGTCCCGGATCAGGCCGTGTCTGAGGATGAGGCGCGCGCCTGGGGACTTACTGCCTACGCGGCCGCCATTGGACTCCCGGCTGGTCCGGTACACCTGAACATTCCCTACCGTAAGCCGCTTGAGCCATCGCTGGTGGTGACCGGGCCCGACCATCCAGCCGCGGGCCCGGTGGGCGGAGCTGTCCCTGCCGGCAACGCTTCCCAGGTCTGGTCGAGGCCGTCCATGGCGACCCCTTCGGCTACCGCCGTTCGGGAACTGGCTATGGCGCTTCAGGAGGCCGATCAGGGCGTCATTCTGGCGGGGCGGCTGACACCCGGCACGGCGGATCTCGTGATGGCGCTTGCCGAAACCCTCTCCTGGCCGGTGCTGCCGGACATCTGCTCCCAGTTGCGCCTTGGACCCCGGCACCCGCTCCTGGTCTCTTTCGCCGACCTGCTGGCGGGCCATGGGCCAGAGGGCGTGCAGGCCGTAATCCAGATCGGTCGTATGCCCGTCTCGCAGCGACTGACGCGTTGGCTGGCGGCCCAGAACCCCCGATGCTGGGCGGTTCTCGCCGATGGCAGGGACACGATTGACCCGCATCACCGCGCCACGCATCGATTGGGCGATGCAGCCCCTGCGACGCATGCCCTGACGGATGCCCTGGGCCACCGTCAGAGCACTGCGTGGTCTGAGTCGTGGACACAGGCTGAGCGAACGGTATCCGGAAAGCTCCCGGAGGCGCTTACCTCCGAAGGCGGCGCCTTGACCGAGCCGGCGGTGGCAGCCCTAGTGGCGGCGTCTGCCTCGAGCGGGGATGCCCTGGTCCTGGCCTCAAGCATGCCCATCCGCGATGTCAACAGCTTCGCGACCAAAGGGGCCCATCCACCTTTGGTGGTGGCCAACCGCGGAGCCAGCGGAATTGACGGAACAGTGGCCACAGCGGCCGGTGCGTCGGACGCGCTCGGCAAGGATCCGGGCAATCGCACCGTGCTGCTCATCGGGGATCTTGCGCTCCTCCACGACCTGAACAGCCTGGCGCTCCTTCGGTCGCGAGACGTAACGGTGGTGGTGGTCAACAACGATGGCGGGGGGATTTTTTCATTCCTCCCCATTGCTGCGCATCAGGATCTGTTTGAGCCGCACTTCGGGGCACCGCATGGTCTGGGCTTTTCGGCGGCAGCCCAGATGTTCGGGATTTCCTGGACTGGCGCTGAAACGCTTGATGAACTGAAGGCGGCACTCGACACTGCGCGAGACCGAAGTGGGCCCGCCATGATCGAGGTGCGGACCTCCAGGACGGAGAACGCTGAGGAACACCGTCGCCTGAATGACCTCGTGGGTTCGTGGTTGCGCTGAATACCCGGCAGTCGGGTCCGGTATCCGGGCCTGCAATTGTGCTTCTCCACGGCTTCATCGGTGCTGCGGAAGACTGGGAGCCGGTCATCCGCGAACTGCCCGGACGAAGGGTGCTTGCCATCGACCTGCCTGGCCACGGCGCATCACTGGGACTGCCACCGAAGGCCTACACCCTGGAGGGGACGGCCCGCCTGGTGGAAAACGCCATTCCCGGAGACGGGTCGTGCCTGATCTGCGGGTACTCCATGGGCGGACGTGTAGCCCTCCACTTGCCAAATGCCCCGAGTCGGTCGTTCTGTCTGGTGGGCAGCCATCCCGGGATCCGGGATCCAGAGGCGAGGGCGGAGCGGCTGGCGAAAGACCGGGCTCTGGCCAATCGCATCGAAACCGACTTCCCGGCCGTACTGGCTGCCTGGCTGAGGATGCCCTTGTTCGAGAGCCTGAACGACGACTCGCGGCGAGAGATCGAGCAGCGCCGGCTTGAGCGTTCGAGGCCCGAAGAGATCGCGCGGGCCCTGCGTGGCCTGAGCACCGGGCATCAGTCCAGTCACTGGGAGCGGAGAATGGACCCGACTGTCACATGGCTGGCGGGCGAAGCCGATCAGCGCTATCTGGACATCTACCAAAACGAGCCCGGACCGATTGTGATGGTGCCGGGCGCAGGGCACAACGTTCCCGCCGAGCAACCGAAGCTGTTGGCCGGGATTCTGGATGGCCGGATGGAGACGCGCTGAGGTGCCCAGTGGCAGGGCGCCGTTCAGAACGCCTTGGTGACGACCGGAGCCCGGCTCGCCCGCCCGGCATCTAGGAACCGCCCCCGGAATACCGTGTAGGCCGCGGCAATACCCCCTCACCGCCAAGCACCCGGAGACTGCCCCGTGACAGCCCGAACCCGCCGCAAGGCTCCTTCCACGCCTTCCTGGTTCAGTGCCTGGAACACCCTGTCGACCCGGGCCCGCCACGGGATCTGCTTAGCCGTTCTGGCCATCGTGGCGGTCGGCTTCATGGCGCCGGACCTGTTCTCGAGCCGGCAGCTGGTGGGCGGAGACATCGTCCATTGGAAGGCCATGGCCCAGTCCATCTTCGACTGGGAAGCCATGACCGGGGATCGGCCGCTGTGGGCCACAGGGCCCTTCATGGGCATGCCTGCTGTCGAAATCTCCTATCCCCACAGCGTACCGCAGGTGGATGATCTGGCTCGGCTACTGCGAAGACTCATGTGGCCCACGTCGCACTTGCTGATCCTGTTCGCCGGTATGTACGGCCTCGTCTTCCATCTGACGCGTGATCAGTGGTCGGCGACCCTGGCTGCGGTGGCATTCGGATTGACCACCTACCTGCCCGTCCTGCTCGTTGCGGGCCACCACTCCAAGTACGTGGCACTTGCGCTCACGCCGTGGCTGATCTGGGCGTTCGTGTACACCCGACGGTCACCCGGCCTGCTGCCTGCCCTGCTGTTCGCAATAGCCACCGCGGCCAGTCTTCGAGCCGGTCATGTCCAGATCACCTACTACGCGGCCTTTGCGATGGGCGTCTGGTGGCTGGTGGACGGCATCCGGGCTGTTCGCGGGGACACGCTGGCATCCTTTGGCCGCTCTACCGGCTGGTTGCTCCTGGGCGGCATTCTGGGCGTCCTGATGGTCGCTGACCCCTACATGATCAAGGCCGCTTACAAGGAATACACGATTCGCGGAGCGGCTTCCGGAAGCGCGGTTGGCGGCATGGGCTGGGACTATGCGATGGGATGGAGCCAGGGGTGGTCCGAACTCCTGACGCTGTTCATCGCGGACGCGTTTGGAGGATCGGGATCCACCTATTGGGGTCCCAAGATCTTTACCGGCGGCCCGCACTACGTAGGCGGGATCGTCCTGATGCTGGCCGGCTTCGTGGTGGCCTTCGCCCGGAGACCGGGCATTTGGGGACTCGCGATTGCGGGTCTGCTGATGGTGGCGTTTTCGCTGGGCGAAAACCTGGAGACGCTCAACCGGCTGATGTTCGAGTATTTCCCGCTCTTTGACGCCTTCCGCGTTCCCGAGACCTGGCTCTCGATGGTTGCGCTGATCCTGGCCGTCCTCGCTGGAGTCGGCCTCCGGGAGGCGTTTCGGACCGTTCCCGACAAGGCTGAGAATGCCGCCCTGGATGGCAATGTCCAGAAGGTGGTAATCGGGTTTGTGGGCGTAGCAGCGGTGCTCATGCTGCTCGGCGGATCGCTGATGGGTTTCGAACGACCGAATGAACTGGAATCGCTGGCCCGCCAGGTTGCTGCCCAGCGCCCCGACGTTTCGCTCCAGGATCCGCAGACACAGCAGTTCCTGCTGGACACGGTTGATCGGATGAAGGAAGACCGGAAGGACCTTTTCGCGGCCGATGCCCGGCGCACGTTCCTTTTCGTCCTGCTCGCCGGGGGACTGATTGTTCTGGCTCGCCGCCGCAAGATCCCGGCCTTCTCGGCCCAGGCGGCCCTGGTGCTGCTCCTTGCACTGGATCTCGGGGGCGTGGGGCGCCGCTATTTCAACGGTGACGCGCTGGTCCCCGGCAGACAGGCGGATGAGGTGGTTCCGGAATACGGCTTCGACGGGTATCTGGAGGAACAGGAGGAAGCCGCCGGTGGCCTGGGCAGTTTCCGGGTGCTCTCGCTGGAAGGAGACCCGGTTACCACGGCGCGCCCCGCCTACTTCCACGAGTCTTTGGGCGGCTATCACGGCGCCAAGCTGCGCCGGTACCAGGATTTCCTGGATCACATGCTCTTCAATCCCTCGACAGGCCTTCCGAGCCCGACGGCCCTCGCGATGACGAACACACGATTCGTGGCCGCGCGGGGGAGCCTTCCCGGTTGGACGCCGGTCTACTCAGACCAGACCACGGGTTTCTCGGTCTTCGAGTCACCGAACTGGCTTCCACGGGCCTACCTCGTGGATAGCACCGCCGTGGTCGGCCAGCCCGAAGACATCTGGGCGCTGGTCCGGAGCGGTGGTTTCGACGCCGGCAAGACGGCGCTGCTGGACCGGGACCTTGGACTCGCGCCCGTGGCAGATTCGGTAAGCGGTAACGTGGCCGCGCTGGAGTACACCCCGGATGCCATATCCTGGGAGGTGACGACGGACGCCGATCGTCTGCTTGTGATTTCCGAGGTG
>JABDJZ010000214.1 GCA_013003255.1 Rhodothermales bacterium | reverse complement strand
GGGCGACCGTGACTCGCGCTCCGGTGCCGAGGCTTACGGCCCACTGGTTGGAGGCCCCGATGCCGAGGATGACCAGGACTGTGTGTCCATCTTCGTGGATCAGCAGCCCGAGCCCGCCGGATCCATCTCCGGACTGGTCTTCCTGGACACCAACGTGGACGGCCTGTTCAACCACTACGAGACCGGCCTGGGCGGCTTCGAGGTGGACCTGACCACCATCGGTGAGGACCGCACCTGTGGCACCTTTGACGATGTGGAGATCGCTACTCTCGACTCCGACAAGAGCGGCAACTTCACCTTCTGGGATGTAGAAACCGGCGAGTACTGCGTCCGGATTCTGGACATCACCATTCCGGCCGGTTACTTCCGCACCACGGCAGCCCGCGTCCCGGTATGGGTCAGCGGCGGCAGCCATGTCACCGGCATCGAGTTCGGATTCCGCGAGTCCTACCCCTCCTATCCGCAGGCGCCCAGCGACGATCCGCTGTGCTACCTGACGGGCAACCGCGAGGTCTCAACCTTCGCGCCGGGCGCGCTGACGGACGTCAGGCTCTCAGGTCTGTCTGAAGACCTCGCTGCCGTGGCGTACAGCCCTTGGGACGAGGCCCTCTTCGGCACCGACGGCAGCATGCTGGGATTGATTGATCCGGCCAGCGGCCACTTCAACCCCATCGGCCGCGTCGGATCCGGCACCGGTCAGGCCGGGGCACAGGAGTTCGCCGGCATTTCCGGACTGTCCTTCGACCCCTTCCAGGGACGCCTCTTTGGGATTGTGGCTCGGGAAGACGCCGGCGACCTCGTCATCGAAATCAACCCGAATACCGGGGAGGCCGTGCAGGACGCCTTCGGGCCCCGCCGCGACTACCTGGTGATCGGCGATGACCTTCCGCAGGTGGATGACCTGGCCATCAACCCGGTCGACGGTTCCCTCTACGCCGTCGGTACCACGGACGGACTCAGCGCCCGCATGGCACGCATTGATCGCACCTTTGGGACGGTCGAGGATGTACGTGACCTGGGAACGGCCCGCCTGAATGGACTGTCGTTCTTCAACAACGGCGAACTCTTCGCGTCAACGGCCACCGACGTCCCGCTTCTGATCAACCTCGACATCGGGATCGACATCTCGATCACCATCGAGGCTACGCTTGGTGGCGGGTCCTACGGTTCGGCCGGCAACGGCGTAGGCTACACCGATCCGGGCGCACCGACCGCGCCGGGCCATGGCTCAGGGTACACGCCTGACTACGGTTCCGGCGGCCAGAGTGGCGGTCAGGGAAGCGGATACCCGACGGGCGGCTATGGCGGACTCGACTGCCTCACCGGCAAGGTCAACGAACTGGGTACCACGCTCTTCGTCGATGCCAACGGTGACGGTCAGTACCAGACCGGCGAGAGCGGCTTCGGCGGCGTGGCTGTCGATCTCTTCCGTGACATGAACGCCAACGGCGTCCTGGATATCGGCGACGTGTTCGTGGCCCAGCAGACCTCTGGCGACGACGGACAGGTTCGGTTCGAAACCGCTTCCAACGGCGACTTCCTCATGCAGGTTGTCACCTCCTCGCTGCCCTTCGGCGCCTACACCGGCGCCAGCGGGCCCATCACCGGGACCATGGGCGGCTTCGGCCTGTCGGCCACCGATACCGGGGTGCCGGTCAGCGGTGCCTTCTCCACGGCCTCAGAGGATGAGCCAACGGCGGACCTGCCCGGTGAGTACGCACTGGACGGCAACTACCCGAATCCCTTCAATCCGCAGACCACGGTGTCCTTCCGGGTACCCGAGGCCGGGCACATTCGACTGGCGGTCTATGACGTCCTCGGACGCGAAGTGGCCCTCCTGCACGACGGACAGATGGCCGCCGGCAAGCACGAGGTCACCTTCCGGGCTGATGCCATGCCCAGCGGCACCTACTTCGCCCGCATGGTCACCGGAGCAGGCGTCCACACAAGACCGATGATTCTGATCAAGTAGGACGTCTCTCCCCGACACGTTTGTTGATCGAGGGCCGGCTCCGTTGCGGGGGCCGGCCCTCGTGTGTTTTGGCCGGCCGCGTGGCGGCCCCCGGCGACGACGCCGGCCGCGGCGGGATGCGCCAGATGGGCCTGAGCCCGCGGCGTGAACCCACCCCTTCAGTCCACGCAGGACCCGCCGATACCCGATGGGATAGCACTCTACGGT
>JABDJZ010000182.1 GCA_013003255.1 Rhodothermales bacterium | reverse complement strand
GGTCATCCACGTGCTCAATCACGTCGAGGGCCAGGACGGTTCCGAACTGGTCATCCACGTGCAGCTGATGGGGCAGGGCACCCTGGACGAGTCGGCCTATGCCGCGCTCCTGTGCGCGCGAAAGATCCAGCGAGTCCGGCTCGACACCCACCACGGATCCAAACTCCGCCAGCATCGGCAGGTTGGCGCCCGTGCCGCAGCCGACTTCAAGAAGCGGGCCCTCGACCTCGTGGCGCTCCAGCAGCGCGCGGAGAATGCGTCGTCTTCCAACGAACCACCAGTGCGAGTCCTCAACGAGGGCCAGCGAGTCCCGGAGCGACCGGTCCATCAGGTAATCCGGGCAGCAGGATAGGAACCCAGCACCTTGACGAATGCGGCGATTTCTTCCAGGTGACCGATGGCGTTCGCGACCGTTTCGTCACCGGTGGAACCGGCCAGATCCAGGTAGAAGATGTACTTGCCCGGCGTGCCCACCAGCGGACGGCTCTCAATCTTGAAGAGGTCGATGTCTCGAAGGGCAAACACGGCGAGGCTCTTGAAGAGAACCCCGGGAATGTTGTGGCCGGGGACGTAGAGCACCGATGTCTTGGTCTCGGCGTCCGCAGGGTGCCCGGGCGGGGTCTCCGCATCCCGGCTCAGGGCAAGGAAGCGCGTATAGTTGTTGGGGTTGGACTCGATGCCCGATGCCAGGACCGAGAGCCCATACTCACGCGCGGCGCTCGCGGAGGCAATGGCCGCCGTGGTGGCAGACTGCTCTGCAGCGATGTCCTTGGCGGCGCCGGCCGTGTCGTAGGCGGGGACCAGTGCGGCCTCAGGCAAATGCGCCTTCAGAAAGTCGCGACACTGGCCGAGGGCCTGTGGATGCGAGTGCACATGGCGGATGTCGGTCAGCGACACCCCCTCGACCGCCAGGAGATGATGGCGAATGCGCAGATGAAGCTCGGCGGTGATGTGCAGCTCATGCTCCCGAAGCAGGTCATAGTTGGCGTGGACGCTGCCGTGGAGGGAATTTTCGATGGGCACGACGCCGTGATCCACCTCTCCGCTTTCGACCGCCTCGAAGACCTTCTCGAAACTGGGCCGCGGGACCACTTCGGCACCCGGAAACAAACCGAGAACCGCCTCCTCGGAGTACGCGCCGATTTCGCCCTGAAACGCTATGCGAAGTCGAGCGCCCATTACATCCGGTCGGGTGCGGAGATTCCAAGGACACCGAGTCCGCTTGCCAGGATCGACTGGGTAGCGCGGGCAAGGAGCATACGGGCTGACGCCAGGTCAGGCGATTCTCCGATAATGCGGCAGTTGCCGTAGAACTGGGTAAATGCCACGGCCACTTCCCGGAGGTAAACGGCCAGGCGATGCGGTTCGAAAGCCTCGGCGGTGCGTGACAGCACGGCCGGGTAGCGCATCAATTCCTTGATGAGCGATTCCTCTGCGTCGTGGGTAAGAAGCTCCATGGGGGCGTCTTCGGACATGCTGAAGCCCACCTCCTCCGCCTTTCTCAGGATGGAGGCGATGCGGGCGTGGGCATACTGCAGATAGAAGACCGGATTCTTCTCGCTGGCTTCCTTGGCCAGGTCCAGGTCAAACTCCAGATGCGTGTTGGGGGAGCGCATCAGGAAGAAGAACCGTGTCACGTCCTCGCCCACCTCGTCCATGAGGTCATCCAGCGTGACATACGTGGCTTTGCGCGTGCTCATCTTGACCGGTTCGCCGCCCCGTACAAGGGTGACAAACTGGTATATGACCACCTCGATGTGGTCGGTGCCGTGCCCCATGGCCTGCACCCCCGACAGCACGTCCGGGAAGGTGGCGATGTGGTCAGCGCCGAATACGTCCACGATCCGATCGAATCCGCGGGACACCTTGTCAATGTGATAGGCGATGTCGGGCAGCCGATAGGTAGGCTCCCCGCTGCTCTTCACAAGGACGGTGTCCTGCTCTTTGCCGAACGCCGTGGTCTTGAACCAGACGGCACCGTCCTGGTCGTACGCCAGATCCTTCGCGCGAAGCCGCTCGACGATGTCCCAGACCGCATTGGATTCGTATACGCTTCGTTCGTTGAAGAACGAGTCCATCTCAATGCCCATCCGCCTAAGCGTGGCACCGATCTCCTCGAAAATCCGCTCCTTGGCCGCCTCCTTGAAAACGTCCACGTCTCCCTCATCCAGGAGTCGATCGCCTTCCCGCTCACGGAGAGCCTCTGCGATTTCCAGGATATAGTCCCCCTGGTAGCCGTCTTCCGGGAAACTCTCGGGCACTTCCAGTTGCTGGCCGCCGGCGGCTTCGATGGTCTTGCGCCCGTGTGCCGGATCGACAAGGGCCCGGTAGTGGGCCTGAACCGACTCGCCCAGGATGCGCATCTGCCGTCCCGCATCGTTGAAGTAGTACTCCCGCGTGACGTCGAAGCCCTGGGTCTCCAGCAGCTTGGCAATGGTATCACCGAGAACGGCGTTGCGAC
>JABDJZ010000168.1 GCA_013003255.1 Rhodothermales bacterium | reverse complement strand
CGCCACACGATGAGGATGTGTTCGAGCACTTCGCCACGTCGCAGCTTGCGCGAGTCGGGCTCGACGGCGCGGTCACGCTGCTGGCGGACCCCAACATCTATATGGGGTTCACCCCCTCGCCAGACGGACGCTACCTCCTGGTGAACACGATCCATCGGCCGTTTTCGTACCTGGTGCCCGCGAGTCGCTTTCCCAGCTACGCCGACGTCGTTGATGCATCGGACGGAAGCCTGATCCACCGGCTGGCCGACAAGCCCGCGATCGAGAACGTACCGACGGGCTTCGGGTCCACTTACCTCGGAGTGCGCTCGCAGGGATGGCGTCAGGATGAATCTGCAACGCTCGCCTGGGTGGAAGCCATCGACGGCGGTGACGGGAAGGTCGAGGCCGACGCCCGGGATGCCATGTTCCAGCTTGCTGCGCCATTTCACGGCACACCCGAGCGGATCGCGACGCTCAAGTATCGCTATGCCGGTGCCTACTGGAGTGACGATGGGTTCTTCCTGGTCCAGGAACGATGGGTGCAGAACCGTGCACGCCGTATGTACCGGGTAGACGAAGACGGCAACCAGTCCCTCGTGCTGGACGTGTCCTATGAGGATCGGTACGCCGATCCGGGCTCTCCGATGTTTACGAAGGGTGCCCATGGCTACGTGATGGCCACCAGCGGGGGATCCGTTTATTTCAGCGGCGCCGGGGCTTCGGCCGACGGCCAGCGCCCCTTCGTCCAGCTGCGCAATCTCTCGGACGGCTCTGTGGAGGAAGTCTTCCGGTCCAGAGACCCGCGCTACGAATCACCCATCGACCTCGTGGGCGATAGCCAGCTGCTGATTCGCACCGAGGCGGTGGACGATCCCCCGAACTACGCGCTTGTGAACCTCCGCTCGGGCGAGACCACCGCTGTCACCGACTTTCCCCATCCTTATCCCGACCTGAGGGACGTCCATAAGGAGCTGATCACCTATGAGCGCAAGGACGGGGTCAAGCTGTCCGCGACACTCTACCTGCCGCCGGGATACGACCGCGATCGCGATGGTCCGCTTCCGGCCCTGGTATGGGCCTACCCGCGTGAGTTCAAGTCGGCCGCAGCTGCCAGCCAGACCTCCGGATCGCCGTTCCGATTCACCAGTGTGTCGGCCAGCGGGGCCGTGCCTTTCGTAACGCGCGGCTACGCGGTGATCAACAACGCGGCGATGCCCGTCATCGGTGAGGGCGACGCCCAGCCGAACGACTCGTTCGTCGAGCAGCTTGTCATGAACGCAGAGGCCGCGATTGATGCGGGAGCGTCGCGGGGTGTCGTGGACCCGGAACGAGTAGCCATCGCCGGCCACTCCTACGGCGCATTCATGACCGCGAACCTTCTGGCCCATTCGGACCTCTTCCGCGCCGGCATCGCCCGCAGCGGAGCGTACAATCGCTCACTGACGCCATTCGGATTCCAGGCGGAGCCCAGGACGTTTTGGGAGGCGCCGGAGACCTACTTCGCGATGTCACCATTCATGAACGCGAATCATGTGGACGAGCCCATCCTGCTAATCCACGGTATGGCCGACAACAACTCCGGCACGTTCCCGGTGCAGAGTGAGCGATTCTACCACGCGCTCAAGGGCCTCGGCGGAACGGCGCGACTGGTCATGCTCCCGCACGAGAGTCACGGATACCGCGCCCGCGAGTCCGTCATGCACATGCTGTGGGAGACGTCCAACTGGCTCGACAACCATGTTCGGGACGCAGTGCCGGGGCGCGTGAGTGTTGACGGGCCGGTTGGGGACGGTTAGGGGGGTACGGGGACCTTCATCTTCCCTGCGTGGACTCTATCGGTCCGAAATCGGCCGTTGCCCCTTGATAGGTACCGGTACTCCGTCCCGCTCAGCGGGAACGAAGGCAGACCGCTGGTGGACCGGTGCCCTGTGTGCCAGAACAGCACGTTCACATGAGGGCAAGCTGATAGACACCCGGCTCGGGGACTTTGCCATCTGAGTCAAGTCCCCAGAGAAGCGAAACCAGTCGAATCCTACCGCCAATGACAGCGCCGACGGACAGAGATTCCGCAGACAGGCCTATGGGCGAGAATCGCGGAGCTTTAGTACCAATTCCGAGGCTGTAGAACAGGGTCTGAAATCTCCCACTGGAAAGGCCGTTCGCCAAGATGTGCAATCGCCGATCTCCATCCTCAAGTAATCGCAAATCGACCAACGAGCTGACCTCCTTGGGTCGCGCGACGCTACCGAGTCTGACGGCCCGGCCATTGCGAATCTCGTGGACGTCCACTCTTGCCTGAAGTGAATGCTCGTGAACCAAGTCTATCGCGAGCGCATGCGCGCCGCTCGCTCGAATCAGGAGTTCGGTATCCTGGACTTGCCAACCCTCAGGTGTCTCGATCCAGACTGAATTCTCGGGCTCAGTGAGACTCTCAGAACAGAAGTGTCGCACCCCGCGATTCGTTCCACCTTCTCCGCTGGGAGGCACCATGCTGGAAAAGGTCAGGCAAGTTTCAACGCCGTCGAAAGCAATGCTGGGCGCCTGCGCGATTCCCGTTAGGGCGAAGGGGAGTTCGCGCTCGACCTGCTCGCCCTCGGACCAGGCTGTCGTTCTAAGCGTGGTCGGACTTGCCATCCATACGAGAACGCTTCGTCCCTCGCTAGTGGCAACGTCGAAATTGGCCTGAGTCCAGGACTCAGCTCGGTCTCCGATGAGTGTCGTGGGCTCGTGCCAACTTCCAGACCGGAGATCGAAGCGATGGAACTCCACACGGGTGCTGCCGGCCGTTTGAGTCCGAACCGCCACCGCAATGCGGTCCAGACTTCGCCAACAGGCCATGGAATGCCCTGCGGAAAACTCAACCGGCACAACTTCGGGTGTAGACTTGTCGGAAACCCAGAGTTCCAGCACCCCTGGCGGCCTTCTGAGTTGGAGGTAGTCTCCAGACTCCGTTGCACACATCAGTCCAGAGTTGCCGTCCGCGAGTCTCTCGCCAACCTGCCAGCGCAGAGAACCAACTTCCTCGTTGCACCCCGCCAGGAAACAGAGTGCAACGAGGATCAGGTGAGCTGCAGAAGGGAGCTTTGTGATTCGAATCAGTCGCAGAGCACGCCTCCCGAGTTTCCGCCGGCGGACGCGGCATCCTACACCGTGATCGTTGATCCATCCGCCCCAGTTCGGTCGTAAGTAGGGAATGCCTGGGTGCCCGCACCAAACCACCAGGCCTTGGCGGAGAAGAAGGAGCAGGAGGAGGGGTGATCTTGTCATCGATTCGTCAGATTGTGATGAGTAGAATCTCCCCGAACAAGGCGCAGCGGTTTAAGGTAATCACATTCCTATTCGCTCAGAATCCCGCCAATGATCCTGCACAGGTCTAATCTCAACTCGGGCTGGGGTTCGCCGACGACGGGGCTATCTCGCGCTGTCGGAGGACGCACATCCCAAGCAGAAGACGGTCAGAGCAATTGCGAAAGAGATTTTCATTGCTAGGTGGGCTGCTGGCTGGTTTCTGACAAGCACACGGGTGCGAGTGCGTTTCCGAGCCCCTGATCGCCATAATTAGGAAAGCGGTCGAGCAACACAAGAAGCCCCGAACCGACAACGACGGTCATTCACGAAGAGGCCCCGACAAGAACGCGTCTGCCGGGGCCTCTTCGAGTCCGGGAGTCTGATGAAAGGCCTTACTTCTGGAGCACCATCAACTTGGACATTTCACCCGCAGGAGTAGACAAGCTGTACAAGTACATGCCGCTTGGCAGGTCTCCGGCATCAAAAATCACCGAGTGTGTCCCGCCGGCGCCGCGCGCCGGGAGCGCCTCCAAGTTTAACATGGCATCCCAATTCAACTTCTTCGCGGCCGGAAGCCCCGTTTAGGTTGTATACGCCCCATAATTCAACTTCTAGGCGTCCAAAAGCTTTGAATAGGTTGAGAGTCGCACCCGAATTCAACTTCGCGGCCGGAGCATCAGGAGATAGGCCCGATTCTCGCCCCGACGTGCACCGTCCCATGAGCCTATTCGTTGTCCCGCGCCCCATCAGCCACTCCCGCCATAAGCCGGCTGCACTACCACCAACGCAAAACGCCCCGAATCAACCAGAACGGTCAATTACGGGGCGTTTTACATGGTTGCCCTACCAGGATTCGAACCTGGAACCTCCTGATCCAGAGTCAGGCGCTCTGCCAATTGAGCTATAGGGCAATGGCTGTTCCGGTGTGCGGCCTGCACCGGTTGCGAAAGAGCCACAACCATGCCAGGAGCACTGCGGAAAAGTAACGCCCGTCAATGCAGGTCGCCAAAGGGGGTTCCGAAAGCCACCCGTTCTTCAATCGGCAATCAGACCCGTAAAAGATCCGCACTTCAGCGAGCGAGCCTCCGAAAGGGGCTGGCCCAAGGTGAATTCAGGCCCTAGAACTCCCTGACCTTGGACTTCGGAGCGTGCTGCGGCTGGACCGCCCGCTTCTCGCGCGGGGATTGGACGCGCTTGGCCTGCAGGATTCCGCGTCGCAGCACGTCGACGCAGTTGGTGCACAGGTGTGCGGGCTTGGGACCCGAAAGGGTGACCGCGTAGGTGAACCTCACGCGGTGATTGGCGCAGGTGTCGCATCTCCTGATGGGACTGCGACTGACATCTATTTGTCGGAATGACATAGGGACCTGTATGTGAAGGCTCGTGACACCGCGGGGGCACTCGCGAGACCATGCGGAGCTGGAATGAAGGCTCGGTGACTTGTTAGTCACGAAAGGGACCGCTTGTTTCGTTCCCGGAAACGCTTTCCGGAAGAACAACAGAACGGTAATACGCTGCCGAATGACCTGCACGACGGCGGGAGCAACGTCCGACGGGGACCGATTCCTTCCATCCCCGTATGCTTCCCCGTCCAACCACTCTCTGACGCTCTTGCCTCTCTCTGACCCGGAAAAGCGACGCTACGGCCGGCAGGTACTGCTCCCGGAAGTAGGAATCGAAGGCCAGGAGCGACTGCAGGCGTCGCGCGTGCTCATCGTCGGTGCCGGAGGACTGGGGTCCCCGCTGGCGCTCTATTTGGCGGCGGCCGGTGTAGGCCACATCTCGCTGGTGGATGATGACGTGGTGGACGAATCCAATCTGCACAGGCAGCCGCTGCATGGCACCGCAGACGTGGGTCGCAGCAAGCTGGATTCCGCCCTCGAGCGGCTCAAGGACCTGAATCCGCACATCTCGGTCACGACGCACGCAGCGCGATTCACATCCGAGAACGCAATGGGCCTGCTTCAGGGCCACGACGTCATCGCGGACGGCACGGACAATTTCCAGACACGATACCTGGTGAATGATGCCAGCGTTCTCTCAGGTGTCCCCAACGTTCACGCGAGCGTGTTTCGCTTCGAGGGGCAGGTCTCGGTGTTCGGTGCGCCCGGCGGACCTTGCTATCGATGCCTCTACCCGGAGCCACCGCCCCCAGGGCTGGTCCCTTCCTGTGCCGAAGGCGGTGTGCTGGGCGTGCTACCGGGGACAGTCGGCACGCTGCAGGCCACGGAGGTCCTGAAGTTGCTCCTGGGAATCGGCACGCCGCTTATCGGCCGCCTGCTGCTCTACGACGCGCTCTCCGCCAACTTCGACACGGTCTCCATCCAGCGGGACCCGGGGTGCCCGCTCTGCGGTGATCAGCCGAGCATCGATAAGCTGATCGACTATGATGCCTTCTGTGGGCTCGAGGCCGTCCCGGAGATGACGGTGGTCGAACTGAATGACCGTCAGGCCAGGGACACGGCGCCATACCTGCTGGACGTAAGGGAGCCCGAGGAACTCCAACTGGCTTCCATCGGCGGCACGCTCATTCCGCTTGGCGAGCTTTCCTCCCGGCTACACGAGCTGAATCGGGATGAGGAGCTGGTGGTCTACTGCCGGACCGGCGTCCGCTCCGCACAAGCCGTTCGCCTACTCCAGGATCACGGCTTCGGTCGTGCTCAGAACCTCAAGGGTGGCTTGAGGGCGTGGAGCCTGGAGATAGACCCGGAGATCCCAATCTACTAGGCGCCCGGAAGGGCCGTCAACGCGCCCGCATGAACGCAGAAAGCCCCGGCCGCATTCCTGCAACCGGGGCTTTCCGTTCGAAACCTGGAACAGGGCTAGTGCACCTCGAATGAGGCGATACCCATGTTGGCACCCCAGCCGAATCCAATCTGGCCGCCGGACTCGGAAACGTTCATGAACGCAATCGTGAACTGATCCAGCATGACTTCCAGCGGCTGTACGGCCATCGGGACGCGGGCTACGTCCATGTCGGGCGTGTAGCCGTAGGATCCCCACAGGCCTTCCTCGTCGCTGCGGAAGTTGGACTTGGCCTTATGGTTGGATACGATGAGCGTCCACTGGCTGGGACTCGTCAGCTCGATGAACAGGGTGTACGTGCCGGCTGGAACGTGCGTGCCGCCCATGCCGAGATCAGTCTCGGTGGTCAGGGTCGTGGAAACGTTAGCGCCTGCCCGCCAGCCGGGGGCGCCGGCGTTCAGTCCACTTCCGTACTCCTCGCCGGAGCCATAGGGGTTGGTGCGACCGCGGAGAATGGGCCGTCCGTAGTCGACGATCAGCCAGGGACCATCGGTGCTTCCGATCTGCGTCGAGGCTTCGCCGCGTGGGGACGCGGGACGGTCCTGGGCAGTTGCAATGTCAGCCGCACCCAGAAGGAGGGCAAAGAAGAGGGCTATGTGGGAGATGCGCACGGGCTTTCAGGTTCGTTCTTGTGTGTGGGAAGGGCGGCAGGGGACCGAATTGCCGCGTCTACGATGCGATGGTGAACTGGGATCCTCAGGGCCGCAGAGCACGCCAGGGGTTCTGCCGCAGAAGAAGGACGGCGCCCTGCCAGCCAGTTAGAAGGCAAACGTTCGGTGGATGTTGAACCCCCAGCGGAAGTCGCCGGCAAAGAAGTCGTCGTCATTGCGGGCCAGCATGTGCTGCTCGGTCAGCCAGTCTGAGGTCGAAAAGAAGAGCTGGAACACGTGGCCGCCGGTCTCAATGTCCACGCCCACCGAAACGGCATCCGTGGTGTTGTCTGATCGACCGCCGAGTACCGGTACGTATTCGATAACCACAGCGAAGAGCTCGTTCAGCCGCCAGTTGGCCGCGACGGCGACCCCGATGTGGGTGTTCTCCTCCTCAACCACATTGCCATCACCGTCACGGGCAATGAACACGGTATTGAAGTGAGCCACGGTGGGCGAGACCTGGACCGCCAGCCGATCCGAGAATCGCCGGCCGAGCATCAGCATCCCTGCGTACGAGAGCCGGTCGGTGAACGAGAAGCCATTCTTGATTGTGGTGATCCCGACATCGCCGAGCACGGCAACCTCGAGGGGACTCGATCCTGAGACGGTCTGACGCAGAACGTTGGCCTTAACCCGGAAGTCGTAGACCTTGTCGAAACGGCTGCGGCCCATTCCCACCGACAGCCAATCCCGAACGCCGTAGTCCAGGCCGAAACGGATGTTTGCTGACCCGTCCACACCGTAGAGATTCTCAATCCCGGAAGACACTAGGCCAAAGGCGTGCTTGATGCTGTAGTTCAGATCACCGGCGCTCAGGTTGGTCACCGAGGACGTGCCGATGACGGCCGTGGACCAGAAAAGCTCATCCACCGGCCGGTTTGGATCGGCGCGCTGCCGATCCATCTGGGCGGCAGCTTGAGAGACCAGCAGGATGGATGCGAAGAGAAGGAGTGCGATTCGCATGGGTTCAGGTGCCGGATTCTGGGGTGAGGAGCGCCGAGATACGTACTTGCTGGATGGGATCCACCTTGATGATCAGCAGCTTCGGCGGAACGATATCGTAGTCCTCCAGGCTGAGCTCCCAAGCCGCGTTCAACTGCAGGCCATTTGCGGTTGGCTCCAGGGTGCCGGAGACCTCTACCTCTCGGGTGACCCCGTGCAGGCTGAAACTGCCGACCACCCGGGCTTCCTGTTGCCCGCCATCCGGATCAAACGGGCTGACCAGCTTGCCAAAGAACTCGGCGAAGGGGTGCTCATCTGTGTCCAGCGTCTTCTTCATGTCCTTGTCCCGCTTCCCGTTGCCGGTATCCAGGGTCTCCAGGTCCAGGTAGAAGTCCACGGTCGAGTCGGGCAGGGCGATTCGCCCGACCAGGACCTCCGACGTCCCCACAAAGCTGTGGAGCGGCACGCTGGATTCAAACTCGGCCGTGCCTGAGTCCGTCATGAAAGCTTGCCCGGAGACGGGCATTGCAAGGAACGCCAGTACGAGTGTCAGCGACAGATATCTCATCTAGTTATCCTCCGCGCCTTCGTTGATCCACGTCCGGATCACTTCAATCTCCGAGGCCGAAAGCGCCGGTAATCCAAGCGGCATTTGCGATCCCTGCGCG
>JABDJZ010000148.1 GCA_013003255.1 Rhodothermales bacterium | reverse complement strand
CGGCGACGGCCTGGTTAGGTATTCGATGAGTTCAGACCGTGCACTTCTCGGCGATTCGCTGCTTGCTGATGCCCGGATAGAGCTCGTCGCCGATGGCTCGCTGCGCCTACTGGAAGGAGAGCGGTTCATCGGGCAGTTCGTGTCCGATCGCCTGGCGTGGCGATTGCTGCCCACGGAACGCCTGGGTGATATCTACTCATCATCGGCGGTTCGCCGCTTGGCGGAGTTCACAGTTCTTGCCGCGAATGAGGGTCTGGGTCTGCGCAGCGTCGCCGTCCTGCCGTCCCCGTTTTCGCCTGACCTGGCACCCCTCAAGATCGGCTTCGTCCTAACCTCGCAGGAGTCGGCCGCCTCGGTGTCCGTGCGGGTGTTCAACCTCCAGGGACAGTTGGTGCGAACGCTTCTGGATGGCGAACTCCTGGAGTCCGGTCGATACGGTGCCCAATCCTCCAGGCTTCCGCTGGTTTGGGACGGCCTGACCGACAGTGGCGCGCGCGCCCGCAACGGGCGATACATCATCCGCATCGACGCGCGGGATACAAGCGGTACGACGACTGAGCAGATTTCCGTCGTACTCGTTAGGTAGACAACTGGCTTCCAGCCCCACCTTTCTTGCCTTCCAAGCTTCCCGTCCGGCGATGGGAGGCTGTGCTCTATCTCCTGGGAATCGTCCTGCTCGTCCACCCGAGCGGTGCCGACGCACAGTCACTCTCCGCCATTCCGGCCGCCTTTCTTGAGGACGGTCCGAGCCCGGCTACTGCCGCGCTGGGACAGGCCGGCGTAGCGTCCAGCGCGGGAATCGAATCCGTTTGGGCAAATCCGGCCGCGGCCACATCGGTCGGCCGGGTGCAGTTCCTGTTTGCCTACCTGGACCAGTTTGAACTGATCGAACACGGACAGGCGGCGGTGGGCTTTTCCTCTGGCAACTGGGGCCTGGGCCTGCACGTCCGCGATTCGGGTGATGACGCCCTCAGGGAGTCGGTGGTCCGGCTATCGCTTGCACGTCGATTCGGACGCCTCTCGATGGGTGCCAACGCGGGGCTTCTATTGGCTCGCTTCGGCCGGAATACGCTCAATCCGGATGCCCTTGCGGTCTTCGACCCAGCGGAGATCGCCCAGGGCATGGCCAACCAGATACGGGGGGACGCGTCTGGAATCACAGGCGGATTCGGCGTCCGGTACGCGCTCGGGCGTGCGGCTTTGGCGGCTTCAGTGTCAAACGCCGTGTCCTACGTCCAGTGGGAGTCGGCGGCCGCCTCCGGGGCGTTTGCGGCTTCCTATCGGCAATCGCTGCCCACCGCGCTTTGGGTTGGCGCACAAGTTCCGGCGGGGCGCCAGGGGCTGGTTCTACTTGACTACGCACCGGCACTCGACAGTGAGATTGATGATCGACTGCGCGCCGGTCTTGAGTGGACCCTGGCCGGGATACTGGCCCTGCGGGCCGGGACGGAGCGCTCCCTCAACGGCCAGCCGGACGAGGGAGTGACCTTCGGGTTCGGACTGCACCTGCCACCCGTGGCCGGTGTGCGCGTCGGAGCCGACTATGCCTACGTGGACTCTTACCTGGGTGCGAGTCAGCATGTAGCCGTGCGGGTAGGGTTTTGAGGCGGGCGGCACTCATATCGGCGGCCGTGCTCTTTCTGGCGGGCGGTGCGCACGCACAGGGCAATGAAGACTTCCGCATTGAGCGCTGGGGAGGCGGGATTCTGGAAAGCGATTGGCGCCTTGGCATCCAGTCCGGCGCACCCGGTGCACGGTCCCTCGGGCCGGTCTGGTCCGCTCGCAACACGCGCGGCCCCGGGACACTCTTTTCGAACCCGGCCATTCTCGGTCTGAGCGGTTCGCAGGGACTGGTCCTGGAGGGCCGGGCGGCCCTGTCCAACGGCAACCTTGGATTCGGGCGTGACGCATTACTCTCGCCGGGGCGGGTGCAGTCTGCCACCGACGACTTCCTCGACGATTTTGACTACGCAGGTTCTGAAGTAGGCTATACGGCACTCAGCGGGATCACGGCGGGACAAGCGGGCCAGTTGGGGGCGCTGGCGATTGCCTCCAGTCTCGGCGGTGGCGTGACCCTGGCCGGGGGCTATCAGCGGCGCGCGTCGGCGCTCGGTCAATTCAGGCTGTCGGGCCTCGAAACCGTACTCGATGCCGGTCGCCGAAGCGGGGCACAGACCATCGATATTGACGTGCTGGCCCAACTCACAGCGGCCTCCAGTTTTTCTCTGGACCTCGATCAGGTGGGTATCGGACTCGGCATCGAACTGGGAGAGGATGATTTGGGTGCCTGGCACTTCGGTGCGTCGGCGCTGCGGCGTTCGGCAGCGGTTGGGCTGGACTGGTCCATGCAGCCGGAGCTGATGACCGTGCTCAGCGGCTCCCAGCAGTATTTCTATAACGATCCGGACGACCCGAACCTGGCTGAGGGTGAATCGAATGCCCTGTACTGGCGGGCGAAGGCGCGCTACCGGGGCTCTGCCTGGGGT
>JABDJZ010000137.1 GCA_013003255.1 Rhodothermales bacterium | reverse complement strand
CGGTTGACAAGAGGCCGCAGGAGGTTTGCCATGATCCCGAATCACTGGGTAGAAGTCGCAGCGGGCAGTCGCCGATCCATCCTCCCCCTTGTCATTGCGTGGTTCGCCTTCGGCTGTGCCAGCACCACGGAGTTCACCATGCCCCGTGGGAATGCCGTGGCCGATACCATCAGGGCACACGCGCCGGTAAAGATCGAACTGTACCAACGGCAACAGTTCTACTACCTCTCCAATGCTGATGTGGTTGGCGATTCGCTCCGTATGCAGTTTATGGCAGGCGTGAGACCAGCCACGGTGCCCCTCTCCGAAGTGATCTCCTTGTCCTTCCCTGGGGCCCGGCAGTCAATGCAGGTGGAAGGCATTCTCATAGGCGCCATCATTGGGGGCGTGCTGGGGGGTGCGCTCGGCAGCACGTCCAGCAGATCCTGCGAACCCCGCCCTGATGAGTTCCTCTCCTGCTTCGGCGAGGATTTCAATCAGGGAGCCGCAACGTCTTTGGGTGTCCTGCTTGGCGTGTTTGGGGGAGGGTTTGTGGGAGGTGCACTCGGTGGCCGAGGGTACCCGACGACGATTGTCTACCGACTCCGAGATTGAGTGTGGCCGGCGCTCTACCGCCCCTTCGTCACCACCACCGTCTTCGCCGCAACAGCCCGGCCGTCAACACCCTCACCAACAGCCCGGAGGAAGTAGGTCCCCGGGCTAAGGCCCTCAGCGTCAAACTCGGCCTCGCCATCCACGAGATCTATCAACGCGATCCTCCGGCCCAACACGTCAGCCAGTTCCACGCGGCCGGATCCGACCTCGGGGTAGCTGATCTTGAGCGTCTCATCGAACGGATTGGGATAGGCGTCCAAGCCCGGCTGGTCCGGGACCTGCTCGCCAGCCGTCCGGGTTGATGTCGCAGCCGGGGCACCTCCTGCCACAAACAGGACGCCACCATCCGGGACATCCACGCCGGTTCCGCCCCGCGCAACCGTGTGCCTAAGCAGATCCCAGCTCTCGGAGCCGATCTCCAACCGGCGTTCCCGGGAAAAGCCCTGATCCACACGGCTGGAATCAGCCGTTCGGACCGCAAGGACAACCGAAGTATTCCTCTCCGTGGAGATGCGGTACTCCCGGTCCTGCGAGGCGAACCCTCCATCCACAACGGAGGGCGCGGAGACCAAGCTCTCCAGACTGGGGAGCATGTTCACCACAAGCGGGTCACTCGCAGCCGACAACGCAGGCTGCACAGAAACGGTACCACCCGTGTCGCTCGTCACACTCACCCGGTTGGAGGGCGTCGAAGCCAGCGTGTACTCCAGTTCCAGCCTCGGGCGCTGCGCGGAGTTTGACGCCTCTCGCGAATGAAAATCGATCCCGTCATTACCGCGGGCGTAGTCCTCGATCAGGAAACCGTAGTTGCTCCCGGGGTTGTCAATCCAGTTCTGGACCACGGCCAGCCCACTCTCATTCAGAGCGATGGTCGCTTCACCGGTCCCGGAGTTTCGCAGCAGCCCCAGCACTTGAGACCCCGCATCCCCGGACCCGGAAGCCCCATCCTGAGACCAAGAGACGCCGTTCGAAGCTTCGCGCCACGTGGCGTCGGACTCGCTCCAGGGGCGCTGAAGCGCATACACTTCGTACGTGTCGTTTGTGGGGTCAAAGACGGACAGTTTGATGGAAGCCGAAAGGATCGTTGCCCCGGCCGGGACATCAGAAATGTCCCAGGCAAGCAACGCCCCATAGTCCGGCGACCCATCCACTTCGATGTTGTCGTCGCCCCCGAACGCGCGGTTCTCGTCATCCGATTTGATCTTGGTATCTCGGGTACCGGAGTACGAGGCATTTGGCACTACTCCATCCTGGAACGCTATCTGCTCGACCTGCTCGCCCAGGACAATGACCAGACGTTGCGCTGAAGCCTGTCGACCATCATTGTCCGTCACGGTCAGACGGGCCGTGTACTGCCCCACGTTGCTGTAGACGTGCGTGGCCTGCACTCCAGAGCCGGTTCCACCGTCGCCGAAGTCCCATGCATAGGAGGTGATGGTACCGTCAGCGTCGGATGACCCGGATGCATCGAATGTCGCTCCAACGGCCACAACCGGATTCTCTGGATTGAGTGTGAACGCGGCCACCGGCGGGATGGTGACGGTGGCATTCGGATCCGTTGAGTACGTGACGTTCAGCGCGGGTCGTTGTAAAGCTCCAGCCTCCATCGACGCCAGATCAACCCCGTCCGATCCGGAGACAATGTCGATAACGAATCCATGGTTCGATGCGGGATCCACGATCCAGCGCTGGACTGCCTCGAGCCCGGCTGCATTGAGCGAAACTGAGATGCGGCCGGTCCGCGACGGTACGAAGGTGCCTATCGGCGACGCGTCCCGATCACTCCCCATGGCTCCGGAGACCACCCACGGCTGGCCCGCACTGGCCTGCTCCCATGTGGCCTCCGCGTCAGACCATGGCCGATTCAGCGCGAACAGCCCGTACGTGTCCCCCGACACGTCGGTCACGGTCAGGTCAACTGACGCTTCCTGGACCCCGGCGTTCTGCGGAACGGTGGCCAGGTCCCAGGCCATGAGAATACCGTACGAGGGAAATCCGTCGGCCTCAAGATTCTGGGCGGTTCCGAAGTTCTGATTCGGCTGATCGGACAGGATCTTCGTATCGCGTCCACCGCCGTAAGCCGAGGAGGGTGCTACGCCGTTCTGGAACTGGACAACCACCGTCTCTGAGCCCACGGTAACCGAGCGTGATGACTGGTCAGACAAGGCTTGCTCATCCGTCA
>JABDJZ010000127.1 GCA_013003255.1 Rhodothermales bacterium | reverse complement strand
CCGGCGGCGCCGGTAACGAGAATCATCGGAAACGCTTCCAATTGGTGAGGTGAACGGGTCTGCGAAGATAAGTTGACCATGGAAGCGCCTCGTAAAGCCACTGCGAATTGAGCGCCCACCTACCGGCGTCTTGGCGCGCCCGGCGTCCGGCCCGTATTCTCGGCAATCATCCGAATACGCCATGTCTGAACCCTCCTCCCGCCAGGGACTCGACCCGCTGGCCTACACCGAGATCCCCGAGGGGAGATCGTACCCGCCCTTCATTCCGGCCGAAACGTCGACCGCTGAGTTTACGCTGAAAGCCATCCTGGCCGGAGCGGTATTCGGCATCCTCTTCGGGGCGGCCAACGCGTACCTCGGCCTCCGGGTGGGACTTACCATCTCCACCTCTATCCCGGTGGCGGTACTCTCCATCGCCCTCTTCAAGTCCCTCGGGACGCTGGGCGTGAAGTCGACGCTCCTGGAGGCCAACATGTCCCAGACGGTGGGGTCGGCCTCGAGCTCGCTGGCCAGTGGCATCATCTTCACGCTTCCGGCCCTGTACATGTGGGGGTTCGATCCGGCGTGGAGCCAAATGACCTTGTTGGCACTCTGTGGCGGGTTGCTCGGCGTGCTGTTCATGATTCCGCTCCGGCGCTTTCTGATTGCACGGGAGCACGGCAAGCTGCCCTACCCGGAGGGGACCGCCTGTGCCGAGGTCCTCGTCGCGGCCGAAACCAGCACGGGCAAGGCAAAGAATGTCTTTCTCGGCCTGGGTGTCGGTGCTGCCTTCAAGGCGCTATTCGGATTCCTGAAGGCGCTGCCGGACGAGGTGGTCTTGCACCTCCCGTTTCTGAAGAAGGGCGAAGTCGGGGTCGAAATGTCCTCGGCGCTGCTTGGCGTCGGCTACATCCTCGGCCCGAAGACGGCGGCCGTGATGGTGGGCGGTGGCCTGCTTTCGTGGGTGGTCATTATCCCGACGATTGCGCTGGTGGGTGAAGGCCTGGCCTCGCCGCTCTTTCCAGAGACGGTCAACCTGATCTCGGACATGAGCGCCTCCCAGATCTGGACGCGTTACGTGCGCTACATCGGCGCTGGGGCCGTAGCCATGGCGGGCCTGATGACACTGGCCAAGTCGCTCCCGACGATGATCGAGAGCTTCAAGATCGGCGGAAGCCAGCTGTCCTCTCGCCTGAAGGACGCCGTGCCGGTGGCCGTGAAGCGCACCGAGAATGACCTCCCGCTGAAGTATGTCGGCATTGGCGCTCTGGTCATCTTCGCGATCCTCGCCTTCATCCCGCAAGCCTTCAATATTGAGTCGATGGGCTTCCGCGCTGTGGCGGCCATCCTGGTGATCATCTTTGCCTTCTTCTTCGTGACGGTGTCCAGCCGGATTGTTGGTTTGGTGGGCGTGACCTCAAATCCAACCAGTGGAATGACGATCGCCACGCTCCTTGGCGCGGCCGGCCTGTTCCTGCTGCTGGGATGGACGGATCTCTCGGGCAAGGCGGCCGCGCTCACAATCGGCACCGTCGTGGCCATTGCCGCCTCCATCGCGGGCGACACCAGCCAGGACCTCAAGTCCGGTTTCCTGCTCGGCGCGACGCCGCGTCGTCAGCAGATGGGCGAGTTGATCGGCGTGATTGTCTGTGTCGGCTTCATTGTCTGGACCTTCCAGCTCATCGGAAGCACCTGGGGCTTCGGCAATGAGGAGATCCCCGCACCGCAGGCCACGCTGATGAAGGTGGTCATCGACGGCGTGCTGGATCAGGCCTTGCCCTGGGGCCTCGTCGGCGTCGGTGCCGGACTCGCCATTATCATCGAACTCCTTGGCATTCCGAGCCTGGCATTCGCAGTCGGCGTTTACCTGCCCGTGGCCACAATGACCCCCATCTACCTGGGCGGCCTGCTCCGGATGTTCGTCGAGAAGCGCTCGAAGACCGAGGCAGAGCTTGATGACCGTCGCGAGCGTGGCATCCTCTTCGGATCCGGTCTGGTGGGTGGCGAAGGCCTGTTCATGGTCGTGATCGCCGCCTATGCCTTCTACGCGGAGTCCACGCCCAATGGCATCGGCTCTGACTGGGCCGGTGGATGGGGCATCTGGCTCTCCGCGCTGGTGTTTGCCGGACTGATGGGCTACTTCTGGAGCCTGACCCGGACCACGGAGGAAGCAAGCTGAGTGTGACCCCTGACTGTCCGTCCTGCGGGGCCGCCGGCGCGCGCGAGCTCGGCCGTATCCCGCCCGGCTACACGTTTGCCGGGCGGGTACTGGATCAGGCCATGGGCGAGGCCATCATGTACCGATGCCGGCACTGCGAAGTGGGCTTCCGGTGGCCGCAGCCATCGGCCGAAGAACTCTCCGAACTGTACCAGCTTGGCGAGAGCGACCAGTGGACCTACGACGCCCCTGCTCGCGTGGACTGGCAGATTGCCGCACAGGTCCTCGAGGACGAAGGAGTCAGCCGGGTCCTGGACGTGGGGTGTTTCGAAGGCGGGTTTCTGGTGGGTCTGCCGAAGCGGATCAAGCGGTTCGGGATCGAGATCAGTCCCGAGGCGGCCGCCAAAGCCCGGGATGCGGGGATTGAGATTGTCGGTCACACCATCGAGGAG
>JABDJZ010000124.1 GCA_013003255.1 Rhodothermales bacterium | reverse complement strand
CCCGGAGCCACGGCCCCATCGCCACCTTCAGAGGATATCGACCCCCCAACAGTCTCCAACGTCTGCACCGGAATCCGCACCCGGAACACACTACCAACCTGCTTCTCGCTCTCCACCTCAATTTCGCCGCCCATCAACTCCACCAGCCCGCCGACAATCGTCAGCCCAAGCCCGGTGCCATTGTGCGATCGCGACTCCCCTTCAGACTCCTGGTGGAACTCATCAAACAGGTGAGGAATGAACCGCTCGTCGATGCCGATTCCGGAGTCCTCGATGACAATCTCAATGCACCCGTCGGGCAGATCCGCGCCGGAACACTCGCAGTTCTCGACCACCGAAACGCCGACGTTGACGCCGCCATTCTCGGTGAACTTGACCGCGTTGTCGAGCAGATTCCAGAAGACCTTGCGGAACGCCGTCACATCAGTTGTCACGCCGCGCTCTGAAAGCTCTTTGACGCGAATGTAGAGTCCCTTCTCGCCCGCCCGGTGGCGAAGCGGCTTCACGATTTCGTCGACCAGCGTGTGCAGATTCGTCGGCTGGGGACTGAACTGCCGGGTGCCGGCGCGAAGCTCGGCAAGGTCCAGGAGGTCATCGAGCGTGCCCATCAACCGGTCGCCGCTCTCCTGGATGATGTCCAGGAATTCGCGATAGGGCTTGTCCTTGGGAATCTCCTCGCGGAGGATGTTGGTGAAGCCGAGAATCGCGGTAATGGGGGTCCGGAGTTCGTGCGATGTCTTCGCCAGGAACTCGTCCTTCAGCTTGTTGGCCTGCTTCAGGCGGGTGTTGGCAGTCTCCAGCTTGCGCCGGTAGACTTTCTCCTGCTCAAGCTGGATAGCCTGGCGTGCGGCCTCTTTCTGGGCCTTGACCATGACGCGGTACCGGTACCCAAACCACAGCAGACCGAGCAGCACGCCGGCATATATTAGGTAGGCCAGCAGGGTGCGATAGAACGGCGGCAGGATCACAAAGCGGAACGTGAGCACGGACGATTCGAACTGGTGCTCATCCTGCGCCTTGAACCGCAGCGTGTAGCTGCCCTCCCGGAGGTCCTCGACCACGAATTCGTTTTCGGAGGTCCACTCGGTCCAGGGACCGTCATTGAGGGCCCAGGAATACTTGACCCTGCCTGGAGCTGACGGATACACTGCAGAGAGGCCGACATTGATGGCGTTCTGGGCGAAGGGCAGGACCACGGGGTCCATCGCCGCGCTGGCGGTGATCACGCGACCGGACTCATCAACCTCAAGGCCGCCGTACGCCAGGTGCTGATCACGGCGAGTGCGGACCTCGCGAAGGACGACTTCGAAACCGCGATAGCCGCCACCGTCCACCTCGGGATTGTACCGGACAACGCGACCCTGGCGATTAAACCAGAGCGAGCCGTCCGCATGGGCGAACAGCTGTTCGTGGCGAAGGCGCTCAAATGTCAGTGCCGGGGACTCGTGCAGCTTGTATCCGCCAGGCCCAGGGACGGCGCGAACAATGCGATCCGGGTGCCCAATCCACAAGGTCCCGTTCGGCCCCGCGGTGAGGCTCCATATCTCCTGTGCGCCGTGCTCATCGGGGGGCGTGAGTTCCTCATCCAAAGCAAACCAGCCGCCGGCCATCTTGTAGATGCCGCCTTTGTCATCTGCATAGACCCGGACGTCATCGCCAATGGAAACAACCTCGAGCCGATCATCGGCCGGCAGGCCGTCCGAAGTGCTGTATGACTTGAGGTCCCAGCCTCGGCCGCGGTCCGTGAGGCGCCAGAGGCCGGAAGACAGGGTAGCGTACCAGATGTCCTTGCCGACCACAGTGATGGAACGGACATCCTCCGCAGCATGCTCGTGTCGCACGGTCGATCCGCTCACGACGGCGAGTCCGTCGCGGTGTCCGGCAGCCACGCCATCGCGATAGGCCACAACAGACATGACCTGTTTGTCGCGAAGCACGGTATCGACATGGCGACCGTCGCGCCAGATCTGGATGCCGTCATCGGTCCCCACATAAATGGATCCACCCGCGGCGGCTACCTGGTAGGTGGTCTTGTCAAAAATGAGAATGGTTTCCGCACCGGGCTTGTCGAGGC
>JABDJZ010000087.1 GCA_013003255.1 Rhodothermales bacterium | reverse complement strand
GGGCCCGACGGTCAGACAGTTGGAGGTTGTATTCATCGGCACCGGTGGCGTCCGTGTGGCCGGCCACAAGGATGTCCGTCCCCTCGTACTGTTTGAGGCTTGAGGCCAGTTCGCCCAGCTGAGCGCGCGAGCTTTCGGAGAGGTCCGAGGAGTCCACGGCAAACAGAATGGCAGAGTCAAACGTCACGACGATGCCTTCGCCCACACGCTCCACCTCGGCACCTTCCAATTGCTCCTCGAGCTCCTTGGCCTGCTGATCCATTTGGCGGCCGATGATGGCACCGACGGCGCCACCGGCTGCGGCTCCAACGACCACGCCGGTAACGGGCTTGTCTGCAGACTTCTCGCCGATCAGGCCTCCGATCGCGGCACCTGCAGCGGCGCCGATGGCGGCAGCGCGCTCGGTGGTGCTCAGGCTGGAACAGCCTGCCAGACTGAGGGCAATCAACAATGTCAGTAGTACTCTCATTTCTCGGATCGATTTTTAAAGTGATTGAAGTCCGTCTTGGAGGCGTTCAACGCCATCGGACGTGATCTCGATTCCGGCTGACATGAAAGCTTCCAGAACTGCGCCGCCTGCGGGAGGCAGCGCTGAGGACGGGAATGTGGTGTCGGGTAGGATCTTGAGTATGCGGTCTCTGAGTCCGGTGCCGAACGGTTCCGACGTCGCGATGCCACCGGCAAAGACCAAATTGAGTGACTCGAGCCAGGCCTGGCGCGCTGCGGCCTCCACCATGGCGGTCAAGGCTTCCTGAGCAGCACCGATGATGGATGCTGCGACCTCATCGCCTTCCGCAGCCAGTGCGATGACTCGGGGAGCGAACCCGGCGAGTTTGCTCGGCGTGAGACCCTCTCGATGGAGTCTTCCCGGAAGCTGCGAGGCTTTGTTGATGCCGAGGTAGTCAAGCACGGCCACAGCCAGTGGCCCGGTGCGAAGGCGGCCGTCCAACTGTTTGACCGCCGTTCGCAAGGCGCGGTGAGCAATCCAGTACCCGCTGCCGGAATCTCCTGCCAAGGGGCCCTTGCCACCGGTGATGACTTCACGACCTCCCGCGCTCCGTGCATAGCAGGCGCTGCCGGTGCCGGCCACCAGCACGGCACCGGGTGTCCCGAGCAGACTGCCGGTGAGGGCTATGCGCAGGTCGTGGTGAATCAGGATGTCGAGGCCGAGCGATAGGTTCTCTGCCACCTCCCGGAGACCCTGCTCCTGGACTGGGGTCACCAGCCCCGCTATTCCGAGGCACGCCCCAGCCGCCGGGGCTCGTGGAACGCCCGCGGTGGAGAACGCCCGTCCCACGGCGAGGTCAATCGCGGTGCGGGACCCTTCCAGCCCCGACGAGAACGGGTTCGAAGGCCCGGCTGAACCGATGCCCAGCACGCGTCCCTCGCTATCCGAAAGGACGGCCCGGGTTGAGGAGCCGCCGCCATCGATCCCAAGAAAGAGGTGCGATGCGGGCACGAGCGGGGATGGAAGTTGAGCGCGAGTGAGAATACGAAACCCACGCCCGGTCAAAGCGGTTGGGCAGGCATGAAAACGCGATTCGTCCCCCTGATCCCGCTCCTCGCGGCCCTACTGCTCACCGGCTGTGAGCTGACGTCATCCGGAATTGATGATCCAACGGTGGATGCCGAACCGGGACTCCGGTTGCCGGAGCCGACGGGCCCCTGGTTCGTGGGGACCTCTTCACTCACGGTGGTCGACAGCGACCGGGACGACGAGTACACCGCGGAGGCGGACTTCCGCGAACTCAACGTCCAGCTCTGGTATCCGGCGAATCAGGAGGGACTGGGGACCGTGACTTACATGAATCCCATCGTCACGGACCTCTTCTCCGTGACGCAGGACTACATGGAGCCGGAGGACATGACGGCAGCCCTGTCCCGCGTGGAAACCAACACCACGGCCGGTGCGCCCATTACTCCGGACATTCCAGAGCTGCCGATCGTTTTCTGGTCGCACGGACTGGGAGGCGTCAACAGCCTGTACACCTCCTTCGCGGCCGAACTGGCCAGCCATGGGTTCCTGGTTGTGGGCATTGACCACACCTACGGCGCGTTCGCAACGGTCTTTCCAGATGGCACCGTCCGCTCGATCCGCGCCACCAATGCGCCGCCCTTCCCGACCATCGTCCGGATCTGGGCCAAAGACATGGCGTCGGTGCTGGACGAACTGGAGCTGCGGAACCAGGCGGACCCGGATGGCCTTCTGACCGGGAGATTGGACCTGACGCGGGTCGGGGCGACCGGTCATTCCACGGGCGGTTCGGCTTCGGCGGACGTCCTCACGTTTGACCCGCGTTTCAAGGCAGCCGTGACGCTGGACGCACCTCAGGTCGGCGAGGCGGCCGAGGGCGCAGGCGTGGATGATCCGCTGATGCTCTTCTTTGCCGATCCATCGGACTACTTCTCAAGCGCAGTCGCCGACCGGCTGCAGGCACCGGGGTACTCGCTTACCATGAGTCAGACCACGCACTACAGCTTCACCGACCTGCCCGTCCTTCTGAATCTGGCGGATGTGCCCGAGGCCTCCCGAAACGGCAGCACCAGGCCGCCGGGAACGCTGGATCCCTTCCGTAACAACACCATCATCAATGATTGGTCGCTGGCCTTTTTTGACCGCTACCTGCGGGATGGTCCGGGCACGTTGCTGGACGGTTCCGGCGGGATGTACCCCGAGGTCGTGGCGCGGCGGATTGGCATTGTGACCGCGGCGGCGCCGTAGTCACAGGGACCCTATCTGCGGCGCGGCACAGCCGGCAGACGGGCCACGCC
>JABDJZ010000080.1 GCA_013003255.1 Rhodothermales bacterium | reverse complement strand
GCGCCACACGTAGGCACCTTCGCGGGCCCGCTCCTCGCCGAGTTTCTCGTGCACCCAGGGCCCATCCGACGTGGCGTGCACGCCCTGCATGGCAGCGATCACGCCCAACTCGGCAAACCGCGGAATGTCGTCGGGATGCAGATGTTGCGCGTGCTCGATCCGCCAGCGCCGATCCTGATCATCCGGTCCGCCGAAAGTGGCCTCGTACAGATCCAGGACTTCGCGATTGGCACGGTCGCCGATGGCGTGGACATTGAGCTGGAGCCCATTCTCAAGGGCGACGCGGGCGGTTTCCTCGATGGAGGAAACCTCCGACGTGTTCAGTCCTGCGCTCTCAGGTTTGTCCGAGTAGGGTTCCAGAAGCCAGGCCCCGTGCGGCCCCAGTGCGCCGTCGATGGAACGCTTGATGGAGCGTACTGTCAGGAAGTCATCCCCCGCTCCAACCAGAGGAAAGTCGCCCGCATTTTCGGCGATGGATTCATTGCTGGCCCGAATCATGACGTACAGCCTCACGGGCAGGTCGCCGTCCTCGGCCAGACGCCGGAACCGGTCGATGGTCCCGAAACCGGAGCCGGCATCCTGAAAACTGGTCACGCCTTTCGAAAGCACCTCTTCCGAAGCAAGACGCACTTGCTCGAGAGCCCGCTCTTCAGCCTCCTCGGCCGTGAGCGACCGCTGGGCCTGGGACCGCGCCCGACCTACCAGGCCCTGGGCAGTTTCACGCAGCAACCCGGTGGGATTACCCCGGGCATCCCGAACGATTTCACCACCGGCGGGATCGGGCGTTTCGGCCGAAATCCCTCCCAGCCGCATTGCTTCGGCATTGGCGAACGCCGCGTGACCGCTGGCATGACCCAGGTAGACGGGGTTACGGGGGGAAACGGAGGAAAGCGTGTGGTGCGTAGGGACCCCGTCTATCGAGCCTTCCGGAGTGTCATCCCATTTCTCCTGGTGCCAACCCCGCCCCATGATCCAGGTACCCGGCTCGCTGATGGCAACGGCCGAGTCCACCTGCTCAACGATATCGTCCCAGGTTCGTGCGTCATTCAGGTCCAGGATCATCTTGGCGTTGCCGATGGACATGAAGTGCCCGTGCCCCTCAATGAAGCCAGGGATGGCCAATCGGCCATTGAGTTCAACCACTTCCGTATCCGGGCCGATGAGCGCACGCACATCCTCGTCGGAGCCAACAAGTCTGATTCGGTCATCATCCACGGCCAGCGCCGTGCCCTCCGGCACCGCTTCGTCCACGGTCACTACACGACCTCCCACGAGGACAAGGTCAGCGGGACTGGGCCCCGTGCATCCGACAAATGAAAGGGCTACGATCAGCAGCAGGTGTTTCATGGGGAGACCGGGGAATCGGCTTGGAATAGGGCGGACTGCAGCAGTTCTACGGCGCGGGCAGCATCGGGCACCACCGCGTACAGTCCCTCAAGGCTGGGGGAGAAGCCCTCGGTCTCGGTATGAGCGAAGAAATCCAGCAGTCGGTTGTAGAAACCGCCCGTGTTGATCAGGATGATGGGCTTGTCGTGATAGCCCAGCTTGCGGAGGGTGGCCACCTCCAGAAACTCCTCGAGTGTCCCGAGCCCGCCGGCAAGCACGACGAAAGCGTCGGCGCGGCCAAATATGGACCGCTTGCGCTCCTGCATGGTCTGGGTGACGATGAGTTCGTCAGCCACGTCATACGCCCGGCCTTCGATGGCCATGAGCCGCTCGGGAATGTAGCCCGCCACGTAGCCGCCACGCTCGTGGACCGAACGTGCGATTTCGCCCATCAGACCCACGTTGCCGCCCCCATAAACCAGCGCCAGTCCGGAGGCGGCCAGTCCGACTCCGAGGTCACGGGCCTCCTGGCGGTACGACTCCGCGAGGTCGGAGGCCGAGGCGCAGTAGACGGCTACTTCTTTCACGCTTCCCGTTCGTAGGCAAAGTCCGTAAAGCTCAGCTCCGACGTACCGAGCCACCGGTTTGAGGAGGACTTGAATCGATCGTAAGACTCGAGCATTGCGCGGTAGGCCGGATCGGCCGCCGCTTCCTCCTGCAGGAGTTCATTTGAGGCTGTAAAGGCCGCCTGCATGATTTCCTGGGAGAAGGGGCGCAGCTCGACGCCGTTGCCGAGCAGTCGCTCAAGGGCAGGCGGGTTCTTGGCGTCATAGTCGGCCATCATGTCCACGTTGGCCTCTGCAGCGGCTGCGGCGAGGGCTGCCTGGTAGTCGGATGGGAGTGAGCCCCACTTGTCGGCATTGATGTAGAACGAGAGGTTCGGGCCTGGCTCCCACCATCCGGGATAGTAGTAGTAGGGGGCCACCTTGTAGAAGCCCAGCTTCTCGTCATCATAGGGCCCGGACCACTCCGTGGCGTCGATCACACCACGCTCCAACGCCGGGTAGATGTCGCCACCGGCCAAGACCTGCGCCGTGACGCCCAGCCGGTCCATGACGCGGCCGCCCATCCCCGGGATGCGCATGGTGAGTCCACCCAGATCGGATACCGTGCTGATCTGGCGACGAAACCAGCCGCCCATCTGCACGCCGGTATTGCCGCCCGGGAAATTGACGATGTTGAAATCGGCAAAGAGAGACCGGAGCAGATCGCGTCCCTCGCCATAGTAAAACCAGGCGTTGTACTGGCGCGCGCTCATGCCGAACGGTACGGTGCAGTCAAACGCCAGGGCTGGATTCAGCCCTGTGAAGTAGTAGCTGGCCGCGTGGCCCATTTCGACGGTGCCTTTCTGGACCGACTCCAGAACCTGATCAAACGGCACCATTTCGCCTGCGGGAAACACGCGGATCGTGAAGCGACCATCGGTGAGTTCGGAGACCCGGTTCGACAGCGTCTCGGCGGCACCGAAGATGGTGTCGAGGGAGCGCGGGAACGTCGAAACGAGCCGCCACGACACGCGGGGCCGGGTCTGGACAGCGGCGGCACCGTCCGTATCGGAGCCGCTGGCACATCCTACCGTCAGGGCGCTTCCCGCCGAGAGCATGGCTCCGGCCTTGATAAACTTCCGTCTCTTCATCGCAGGGTGTCAGCGGCGGGATGGCGCACCCCTTCCGCTGTTTGGTGATCTCCGATGATAGAGTCGAAAACCGGCCGGCTCAACCCGAGGGGCGAAGAGGCCGCATCATCACCTCGGACACCAGGTAGTTGTCCGGCGCCTCGATGACGTGTATCACGGTGGAAGAGACGTCCCGCGCCGTCATGGGGTTGGCACTGATCGGGATCCCGGCTGTGTCGAAGAACTCGGTCTCAATGGAACCGGGATAGATGCAGGTGACCTTGATGCCGTCACTGCGGACCTCCTTCATCAGCGACTCACTCAGGCCCCGCAGTCCGAACTTGGTGGCGTTGTAGGCCCCCACCTTGGGGTTTCCGAGCAGTCCCGCTACCGACGCCACGTTCACGATATGCCCTCCAAACCCGGAGTCCGCGTTCTGCGCCTTCATCCGGGGCAATGCCGCGCGCGTGCAGAGAAAGACACCGCGCAGGTTGGTGTTCATCTGCACATCCCAGTCCTCAATCGAGAGATCATCCAGGTCCCCGAAACGGCCCAGGCCGGCGTTGTTGATCAGTACATCGAGTGATTCCGCCGACTTGGCAATGCCGGCGAACGCGCGCGCCACCTCGGCCTCATCGGTAATGTCGCACACTACAGGAACGAACAGCTCGCCGACTTCCGCCCGGGCTCTGGCCAGCTTCTCCTTTCGGCGGGCGAGGCCGAACACCCGGGCACCACGCTCTGCGAGATCTTTCGCGATGGCGAGTCCGAGGCCGGCGGAGGCACCCGTGACGACGGCGGTCTTGTTCTTGAGGTCCATAAAGAGCGAGTTGTTGGCGTTTGATCGAAGGCCCGTTGTCCGAACCTATCTTTTGAGTCCGTTTGACCCTTGAACCACCACGTTTCGTTCCCGCCGATGACCCGAATTCCCGAAGGCGCCCAGTCCATGGATGCGCTGCTCAAGGCAGCGTCACGGTTGCCGAGGACCATTGAGGCAGCCGGGCGTGCCCTGGAGCCGGAGGAGGTCGTCGAACTCCTTCGGCCCTACCTGTCGGATGCGCGGGCCGGCCGGATTGATGACGTCGTCGCTTCCCGGTGTGGCGACATCGCTGTGGTGGTGGATGGCCTGGCAAATACCGGAAACGTCGCGGCCGTGATGCGGACGGCTGAAGGACTCGGCTACCTGCACTTCCACATTCTGTCCCGGGCCATTCCCTACAAGCACTCGGCGCGGACCACGCAGGGGACCGAAAAATGGCTGGATGTCAATGTGTGGGATGAGCCGGTAGACGGCATTCATGCCCTCCAGAAGCGCGGGTACCGCGTGCTGGCTACCCACCTGGATGAGCGGGCGCGTCCGCTGGATGCGTTCGATTTCTCGATACCAACGGCCCTGGTGTTCGGCAACGAACTCGGCGGAGTCTCGCCCGAGGTGCTGGATGCAGCGGATGGGACGTGCATCATTCCCATGGATGGTTTCGCGCAGAGCTTCAACATCTCGGTGGCTGCAGCCACGTGTCTGTACCACGCACGGGCCGACCGGGTCAGACGCCTTGGGCGCCACGGTGATCTGGGAGAAGAGGACCGCCGTTGGTTGAAGGCGGCGTATGCCTATCGCGCCGTGGGACACGCGCAGGAGATCCTTGACAGGGAGATTGCTGCGGCTTCCGACCCATCGAACGCGGACCCCGCCGGGCCCGCCGGTTAGACGCCGGTCCTGGCGGGCACCGTTTGAACCCGGCGCCCGACGGGCCCACCGGTTGAACGCGGGTCCATCCCGGGCGTATGGCTGTCCCCGGCACCTTCACCGGTGCCCCGACCGTTTCGATTCGATACCATTCGCTGTTGGACCCGCGCGTCCGAATGCCCATGCTGAAATACTCTCCGCTACTGATCCTCCTGTTTGCCGCGTGCGCCGCACCCGCTCCCGTCATGGAGCCGGAGGCACCAGCAGAACCCGAGGACTTGCGACCGCCGTTCGGCGTGGCGGTACTCAGTCAGGGCACGGTGACGACTCCCGGCGGCGATTCGCGAGAAGTTGGGGAGGTCTCCCAGGTGTGGCCGGGCGGCGTTGACGGAGCCGTTCTGGTTGCAGCCGCGGACGGCGACTCCACCCGAATTCTGCGCGTGGATGACCAGGGTATCCACAGCCTGCATGCCGTCTCCGGCAGCGTGGTCTATACGGCGGTGTGGTCCTCTGACGGTTCTGAGGCGGCATTCGGCTACTATCGCCCGATGGGAAATGCGTCTCCCGGCCGACCGGCGATGGGTCAGGGAGACATACTGACCGTTTCAACGGAGGGCGTGGAACGTGTGGGCTGTTCGGCTTCGCGGGCCGTTCTGGCCTGGGCTCCGGACGGCAGGCTACTGGTTCGTAACACCAACAATCTATACCTGGTGACGCGTGATGGCTGCGATACCGCGGCCACGGTGGATGCCCGTCGCATGCACGGACTGACGGTGTCCCCGGATGCAGCTCACCTGGCATTCGTCCACCGGGAACTGGAGTACAACCGGTCCACGCGTCAGTACGAGGCGGATTCCACCTTTCGGCTCACCAACCTGCAGGGTCAGAATCCCAAAACCATCGTTTCATTCCGCTATCGGCCCAAGCGGCTTTCCTGGAAGCCGGACGGCTCGGAGTTGGCCTTCGACGTGGAAGCCGCAGAAGGTGCCGGCCGCGCCATCTCCATCTTCAATCTGGCATCGGGGACGACGGCATTCCTGCACCCACCCGCCACCGACTGGGATGAGTTCGCGCCCGTCTGGTCTCCCGGCGGCGAGCGCATCGCCTACCTGCGTGGCGATGAGGGCGGCCTGCATTCCGTCTGGGTTCGCAAGTTCGAGAGCACGTTCCCCGAGTCCATCCCGGAGTCGGAAGGGGCCGAGATTGTGGCCTGGGTAGACGACAATGCGCTGGCCTTCCGTGGTCCTTCAGGCATGGTCCGGGTCTATGATCTCTCGAATCGCAGCGTTGTGGACCTGGGCACGGCCGACGCAGCGCTTCGCGTGACAAGGCAGATGCCGTAGCTGGCAGCAAGGCCACCGGGCGGCTCTGCACGCTGCAAGGGGCTAGCTCCCGGCGGCGGCTCTTCCGTCCCAACCCGCTCCTACCCGAGTGCATCCTCCAGCAGGGAGCGGACCATCTCAGGGTTGGCCTTCCCGCCTGTGTGCCGCATCACCTGGCCCATGAAGAAGCCCATGAGGCCGGTTTTACCGCCACGGTAGGCCTCGGCCTTGCCCGCGTTCTCCGAGACCACCTGCTGGACAATGGCCGCCAGTTGGTCGGAGTCGTCGATCTGGCGAAGGCCCCGTTCCTCGACCAGCGCCGAAGGGTCGGCCCCGGAGAGCGCCACTTCGCCCAGGAGTTCCTTGCCGGTTCGCGATGAGATCGCGCCGGAGTCCACGAGTTCGATGATGGAGACCAGCGCCGGCGCCTGCAGCACAACCTCCTTCCGGGAGGCATTTCGCACCCGCTGGACCTCGTGCAGTACCCAGTTTGCAGCCGTCGAGGCCTCCACATCCGCAGCGGCATCCCGAAACAGGCCCAGGAGCCACTCGTCGGACGCCAGCACCGCACTGTCATTGGGGTCGACGCCAAACTCCGCGGTCAATTCTTCGGCCACCTTCTCCTGCTCCGGGGACAACGTGGGCCTCGGGGGACCCGCCTGCACCTGCGAGGATCGGTCTCTGGACGGCTTGGGCTTGGATGCCTTGACTGGCGTGTCTGCAGAGAGCTTCGCCCACGTATCCCGGAGGGTCACCGTGCGGTTGAAGACCGGGTTCTCGGCCGTGCTGCCATCGTCCACTACAAAGTAGCCCTGCCGCTCAAACTGGAAGCGGTCTCCCGGCGTGAAGTCGCTCACGGCGTGCTCCAGGAACCCGCGTGTGACCACCAGTGATTCGGGGTTCAGGTTGTCCAGAAAGTCGCTGCCCTCAGGGACGTCTTCAGGGTCAGGTGTCTTGAACAGGCGGTCATACAGACGCACCTCCACCTCGTGGGCGTGGCTTGCCTCCACCCAGTGGATGGTCCCCTTGACCCGACGGGTGGAGGAGCCCCCACTGCGGGTTTCCGGGTCATGGGAGCAGCGGAGCTCGACTACGTTGCCCGACTCGTCCGTGATGACCTCATCGCAACGGATTACGTATCCGTAGCGGAGCCGCACCTCACGTCCCGGGGCCAGCCGGTGAAACTTCGGCGGCGGTTCCAGGGCGAAATCGTCGCGGTCGATGTACAGGTGTCGCCCGAAGGGCACGGGCCGGGTGCCCTCCTTCGGCACATCGTGGGGCCAGTGACTGGCATCGTTCCACTCGATCTTGTCCTCGGGCCAATCCGTGATGGTGACCTTCAGCGGATCGAGGACCGCCATGACGCGTGGTGCCCGATGATTCAGCTCGTCGCGAATGGCGTATTCAAGCAGACTGATGTCCACACGGTTGTCCGCCTTCGCGACGCCAATCAGGTCACAGAAGCGGCGGATGGCCTCGGGCGGTATCCCCCGGCGGCGCATGCCGGAAAGCGTGGGCATCCGCGGATCATCCCACCCGGATACGTGGTCGCCCTGCACCAGTCTGAGCAGCTTCCGCTTGCTCATGATGGTGTAGTCCAGGTTCAGACGAGCAAATTCATACTGGTGGGGGCGGGGCTCATTGTAAAGCGCATCGACCAGCCAATCGTAAAGCGGGCGGTGTACCTCAAACTCCAGCGAGCACAGCGAGTGGGTGATCCCCTCAATGGCATCGGAAAGGGGGTGGGCGAAGTCGTAGAGCGGGTAAATGGGCCAGTCATTCCCGGTCCGGTAATGCTCGGCGTGCTTGATCCGGTAAAACACCGGGTCACGCAGCAGCATGTTGGGCGAGGCCATGTCAATCTTTCCACGGAGGACGTGCGCGCCATCGGGGAATTCGCCTTCCCGCATCCGTCGGAAGAGGTCCAGGTTTTCCTCGACGCTACGCTCCCGAAAGGGGCTGTTGCGCCCGGCCTCGGTTACCGTGCCCCGGTTCTCACGGATTTCGGTATCCGTCTGCGAATCCACGTAGGCCTTGCCGGCACGGATCAGTGTCCGCGCGTGCTCATAGAGCTGCTCAAAGTAGTCCGAGGCGTGAAACTGATACTCCCCCCATTCGAACCCGAGCCAGCGAACGTCGCGCTCCATGGCGTGGACGTACTCCATGTCCTCGGTCTCGGGATTGGTGTCATCAAACCGGAGATGACAGCGTCCCTCAAAATCATGCGAGATCCCGAAGTTGATGCAGATGGCCTTGGCGTGCCCGATGTGCGGGTAGCCGTTGGGCTCCGGCGGGAATCGCGTCACTACCTGAGAGACGGTCCCGGACTTCAGGTCTCGCTCAACGATCTGTTCCAGGAAGTTCAGTCCGCCTGAGCGGTCCGATTCGGTATCCGGGGCCATGGAATGCGGGTATTCGTGCGAAGGCCGGCTGATACGCCGGCCTTCCGCAAAAAATCCCGATGAGTGCGGCCGGAAAAGGGGTCCGCAGTTCCCGACTACCGGTCCGCCAGAATCCGGACGTCCCCGTTCACGGTGCGAATCCGGATGAGGTTGTCGCCGCCGTTTGCAGAGCCCTGGGCCGTCAGTCTTGTGCGGCGGCTGCCTGCGGAACCGGTCGGCACTGACACGTCGAGCTCGAAGTCGCTTTCGATGGTGTAGTCGCCCGTGTCACGGCCGCGGCCTTCCACCTCCACCTGGACGTCGAACTCCATCGAGAGACCGGCCGGTACTGTCAACTCAATGTCGCCGCCCATGGATGTAATGGTCACGTGGCGGTCTCCCCCGGTTCCCCCCGTCATGGAAACGGAAACGTTGCCGCCCATGGTCTGGGCCTCGATCCAGCCGTTGACCGACTCCACGTGGATGTCGCCACCCATGGTCTCGGCGTCCAGAAACTCTCCGACTGCGCCGGCGCGGATGTCACCGCCCATGGTCCGAAGGTCAGCGCCGGCAGGGGCATCGCCGATGCGCACATTGCCACCCATGGTGTTGACCTTGAGCGGGCGGTCTCGGCTGCCGGTACCCTCGTGGGTGACGTTGCCGCCCATGGTTGTGGCTTCAACGCTGCCGTCCACGTTGGTCAGCTTGATGTTGCCGCCCATCGTGTGCAGTTTTCCCTCCAGGTTGGAGTCGGACAGGTCAATCTCTCCGCCCATGGTCTGCAGGTCTACCGTGCCTGCGAGATCCCTGAGCTGCAGGCCACCCCCCATGGTCTGTCCCTCGAAGGAGCCGGTAACACCTGAAATTTCGACGCTGCCACCGGTTGACTCGAGGTCAATGTTGAAGCGGCTGGGCACCCGGATGTCATAACTCATGCGGGCGTTGTGGTT
>JABDJZ010000076.1 GCA_013003255.1 Rhodothermales bacterium | reverse complement strand
GGATAATGGCACCGTGGCCGTTGTGGGCCGGCGCGACGAGTTTGCCCAGGCTCAACAGGTGTACTACCTCATTGGTCGAGATGCGGAAAGCATCGCCCAGGCTGTGCGGAATAACGCCGAGGGCATCCGGTACAACTTCAACACCATCACCCGCCAGAGGCTGGGTCGGGAGATGTTCGAGAAGGGACGCCAGTTCGAAGTCGAAGACCGGCTCATGGAGACGCATGACTTCGCCGTGAGTGTCCAGCACGACTATGTGATCGCCAGCGACACCACCAACTTTGTTTGGATGAGAAGGCTGGTCAGCAGCGACTCGTGGCGCAGCTTCTTTGTCTGGTACACCGATGAACTCAGCCCGGCCGACCTCGACCCGGAGTGGGCCGTGGCCGTCCGGGACCGACTCACCACCGCCTATGTGCAGGGCAACATGGGTGGGCACGTGGAGGTAGATCAGCGCCGGCCCCTGGAATCCGAGAATGTGGACTTCCTGGGTCGCTTTGGCTACGAGATCCGTGGCCTCTGGCACATGGTGGGCTACGAGGACGGCCGGCAGATCCAGTATGGGATGGGCGGGCCCTTTGTGCTCTATGCCTTTTACGACGAGGATTCCGGACGCACCTACGTGATGGATGGGATGGTCTTCGCCCCCGGCTACGAGAAGCGCGAGTTCCTTCGGCAGATGGAGGTGATCGCACACACGTTCCGTACGGCCGAAGAGACCAGGGAGCCCGTCGAGCCGGCCGAATAGGTTGATGCGCCGCGTCCTCTTCATCGCCCTGCTCCTCACCGGATGCGTGCAGGAGGAGGAACGCGAAATCGTTGTGCCCGACTCCACGATGATCGTTGTGCTTGCGGACCTGCATCTGGCTGATGCCCGGGCGCGGCTACCCGACCAGGCCATCGGCCTGCGCGATTCCGTTCTGGCGTACCACGGACTGGATTCAACCACGTTTGAGTTGGCCATGGACGGACTTTTGGACTATCCGCAGGAACTCACTCGGCTGTATGACTCGGTGCTGGACCGGCTGAACGCGGCGCGGAGCATGCAGTAGGGCACGGCGGGTTTCCGTGGCGTGGTGGCGGCCGCGCAGTGTGGCGCGCGCCTTACTCCCCGATGCAGTTGTCGCAGTTCCCGCAGCGCTGCGGCGGATCCTCGCCGAAGTAGTTGAGCAGGATGCGGCGGCGGCATCCCCGCGTTCGAGTATAGGCAATCATGTCCTCGCCACGCGCCACGGCCCGCTTGCGGAGTCGGTCTGCCACAACGGCGGCCACGTCGGGTCGGCGTTGACGCGCCCCGATCAGGCTGACTTCGAGGATTCGCCCGGTCTCGGCCCGCTCAATCAGGTGCCGGTCCACAAAGAAGCGAAGCCCCTCCAGAACACGGGTCTCGGGGAGTCCCGAGGCGCGCGCCAACTCCGAGACTGACACTTCGAATCGCTCGGGCCGGAATCCATCAATGCGAAGAACCGCGTTTCCGAGTACCTCAACGGGATGACCACGGGCAGCGCCCGCCACGGCAACCTGGAGCGCAGCATGATCCGGTCCGGGCGTAATGCGAATCACGTCGCCACCCGATTCCCGGAGCGTCCACAATCCCGCCGTCTGCAGCTGAGCCGCCGCAGCCTCCACCTCCCTTTCCGCACAGCCTGCAAGCTCTGCAACGCGTCCGGCATCCACCGGCAACGGCACAACAGACTCACTGCCCACCGCGAGTCCGCCCAGATCACAGACCACCTCGTACACACGTTTGAGCGTTTGACGGTCCGGGTACCGCTGAACCGCCCAGTTCTGGATTCGCTCATCCTCGGAAGGGGATACCAGCAGGCACGCAGTGGACTCCCTGCCATCTCTTCCAGCGCGACCGGCCTCCTGGTAGTACGCCTCCAGACTGCCTGGGAGCATGGTGTGCATCACCAGGCGCACGTCGGGCTTGTCAATCCCCATCCCGAAGGCGGAAGTAGCCGCCATCACGCGGACCCTGCCACGCATCCACTCTTCCTGCGCCGCAGAACGCACATCCCGCTGCAGACCCGCATGATAGGCCCGTGCGCTGATCCCGTGGTCCCGCAGGCGCCTGGCCCAGGACTCCGAGTTGGCGCGTGTCCCGGCGTACAGGATGGCCGCCCCCTCATGGGCCGTGAGGAGATCCCGTGCTCCGCCCAGAAGATCGATCCGGGTCGAACCGTCCACGTGATGTTCGGCCGGTCTATTGGCCAGACATGGGTGCGTGGCTCCCGCAGTCCCAGCTGCGCGGAAATATCCTTCCGTACGCGCGGTGGGGCTGTTGCCGTGACCGCCAGCATGGGCGGGGCTTGGCCGAATCCCGCATCCAGGGCCTGTCGAATTGACCGGTAGGCGGGCCGAAAATCATGGCCCCATTCGCTGATGCAGTGCGCCTCATCCACGGCAACCCGCGAAATGTTTAACCGCTGCGCCCGCGCCTGAAACACCTCGCCACCCAGAGTTTCCGGGGAAACGAACAACACGTGCACATTACTGTGCTCCAGCCTGCTCCATGCGTGCTCCCGCTGACGATGCGACATGCTCCCGGCTAGCTGCTCGACCTTCAGGCCGCGTTTCCTCAGTACGTCCAACTGGTCGGCCATCAGGGCCAGAAGCGGAGAAACCACCAGTGTCGTCCCTTCCGTAATCAGTGCCGGTAACGCGTAGCAAAGAGACTTCCCTGCTCCCGTCGGCATCACGGCCAGGGCATCGCGCCCCTCACATACATCTTGGATAACGTCGAACTGCCCGGGGCGAAACGACGAATACCCCCAGTGCTTGTCCAACAGCTGGGCGGCCTCCGTGACGAAGGCATCGGTAGCTCCGGCCGTCTGCCCCGTCACGCCGGCACCAATCCCCGCTCGGCCAACTCGTGGTGCAGGCGCCGCGCGTTGGCGTGGGGCGTTTCCGATCCACGAACTTCGAATGTGAGATCAGCCTTGCCGTAGGCAGGGCGACGAGCCTCAAGCAACCGTTCGACCTTCTCGCGCAGGGCATCGCCCTGAGGCATGGTCCCGTCCTCAGCAAGGAGCAGGGGCCGATGCGCCTTCCTCGAAAGCCTGGACGCCAGAATTCCCGTAGGCACGTCGAGCCATACGCTGAAACCGGCCGCAGCGACCAGTGTGCGGTTTTCATCCGGGATGAACGCCCCACCCCCGAGGGAGATTACGGCCGGCTCGGGGCTGTCCAGCAGTAGGCCCAACTCGCGTCTTTCCACCTCCCGGAAGTGTGGCTCGCCGAACCGGCTGAAGATCTCCTGGATGGAAGCGTGCTCGGACTCTTCAATCGTCGCATCCAGGTCCCTGAATGGCCGGCCCGAGCGACGGGCCAGGATGGGCCCCAGCTTGGACTTTCCGCTTCCCATAAAACCGGTCAGCACGATGTGCGTATGGGGCGTTCTCCTGATCAATCGAGTGTAATGCCGCGCTTCAAGGCCACGGTGGAATATGATGGTACCGGCTGGCACGGGTGGCAAACCCAAGCCGGGGTGCCCACCATTCAGGAGTCGCTGGAACAGGCGCTTGCAACAGCCCTGCGGACACCGACTCCCGTGGTTGGCTCCGGTCGGACGGATGCAGGGGTACACGCAATCGGACAGGTGGTTCACTTTGACGTGCCCCCATCGACGGACCCGGTCCGCCTGGCGGGACAGCTCAATGGGATTCTCCCCCGATCTGTGGCCGTCCGCGATGTTGCTCCCGCCGACGAGTCGTTTCACGCCCGATTTGACGCCGTGCTCCGCACGTATCACTATCACGTTTCGGAGCACCCCGTGGCCATTGGTCGGAGCACGCGCCTCCATCTTCGTCCGGCTCCTGATTGGGAGCACATGAACCGAGCCGCCTCCCGCCTGGTCCGAACCGCGGACTTCTCGGCTTTCTGCCGGACACAGGCGGAAACCACCAATCGGGTGTGTGCCGTTTCTCAGGCAGCCTGGGAGGAAGAGTCCCAGCCGGGACAGTGGCGGTTTCGGGTCTCGGCAGACCGGTTTCTGCACGGCATGGTCCGCGCCATGGTGGGCACCCTGCTGGAAATCGGTTCCGGTCGAAGGCCGGCCGATGACCTTGAGAGAATCCTCGAGTCGCGGGATCGGCGCGAGGCCGGACCCGCGGCCCCGGCTCGTGGACTTGTGCTGGCCCGCGTGGATTATCCCGGCTCCAAGGGCGCGTAGCCGGGGCACCGGCGCGCCGTCGTTCCACGGACCTGGCGAGGTCGGTCCGGCCGCGGAGGTCGTTCATTCCGCCCCAGCCGGGATCCGGTAGACGTCCCTCAATCAGGCCCAGCCAGACCGCCTGCGCGGTCGTGCATTTATTGCCGCCGCAAACCGACACCCCGGGGCTGGCTCATGCTCCCTCAGATTGCCGGGGAAGGAGTTGCCTCGCTCCGGTTCACGTCCCTGATTCGGCGGACGATGCCGTCCCCGGTACGCGCAGGAGATTTCTGCCGCGTTGGGCAGGGAGTTTCCCGTAGGTTCGGAAGATCCTGCTGGCGGCTGCCCCCCTCTGGAGGGAACGCTCACCATTAGGATCTGTCGCCGCCCCCTGCGTGGCAGTACTTTCCGGGAGTCGGTCAGCGCGCTTCCCCTCCGGAATCGTTTTCCAACAGCCCCGCTTTGTCATGCAGCCTGGACCCTCCTTGCAATCCCGCCCAATGGCCCGCCTCCGACGGTTCATCGGAACGGGCTTCCTCGTGGCCCTGATCGGACTGCTTCTTCTTCCGGGGTGTGACCGCCCCTTTGTAGAGCAGTCCGTCCCCGAGGTCTCGGTGGTCTCGCCGGACACCCGAGAAGTTCAGGAGGACGCCAATATCAACCTGGTGGTTACCGCCACGTCCTTCCGGGATGTGCAGCGACTGACGCTTGGTGGCATGGATTTCCAGGCCGGTACCGGAGATACGTGGAGTATCCCGGTGGAACTGCAGCCCGGAATAAACCGGCTGCTCATCGAGAGCTTTGACTCAGATGACGTGGTTGGCCTCGACACGGTCCAGTACCTCCACCTGCCCATTACCAGCCAGGTGGGTGCGCTCATCTTTCCCGACCCCCGC